>DBCV01000056.1 GCA_002293245.1 Candidatus Saccharibacteria bacterium UBA949
CAAAAAGTGTGGGTGGTTCAGGTTCCATTCCGCAAAATGTGAGGGTTTTATCCCGCAGAATGCGGTAGTTCTATGCCGCAAATTATTCCGGCGGCGATTTCCAAAAAAATTTCGCAAAAAATGTAAGCTAACCATACATTTGAGAGCACAACCACAATAAAAAAGTAGCCCACCACTTCTGTATAGTTAAAGTTGAAAGCAACAACTAACAGAAAGGGGGCTACTAATGGCTAGTATAACCCAAGCCATGCACTATCGCGAGAGCCTGCTCAAGTACGCAGATAAACACGGGGTGCTAAGAGCCAGTGCTAAGTATAACGAGAAACTACCAAACATCTACCGTTGGCGCAGCGCATGGAGAGAAAGTGGGCACAGTATTGAATCTTTGAGGGGCAAATCCACTCGCCCTCATTGCCATCCCAGCCAGCATACCCTAGAAGAACTCACCCTCATCCGAAACCTCCGTCGCAGGAATCCCAACATAGGTCTCACAGATCTATGGCTACGCCTTAGAGAGCGAGGATATACCTGCACCGTCAAAGGCCTCTCCGGTGCTCTCAAGGCACTCAGAATGCCAACCTGCCCAAGGAGTAGCCCATCTCCCACCTGCAAGCCCAAACCCTATGAACAAATGAAATATCCTGGTCAGCGCATACAGATGGATGTAAAGTATGTGCCAAAGGAGTGTCTGTCACCAAAACTACTAGAAGCAGCACCCTACACCAAGTTCTTCCAATATGCCGCCATAGACGAGTATAGTAGGTTGCGTATATTGGAGGGTTACGATGAGCACGATACCTATGCCTCCGCACTATTCCTACGCCAAGCCATGTCCTTCTACGAATCTCATAGTATAGAGGTAGAATGTGTGCAGGTAGATAATGGAACTGAGTGGACGAAGCGCTTAATGGCCAATGATGACGCCAATCTCAGCCTCTTTGAGCTTACGGCAAAGCAACTAAATGTGCGGGTGAGATACATCAAACCACACACTCCAAAACACAACGGGAAGGTAGAGCGGAGCCACCGCGAAGACCAGAAACTATTCTACTCTGAACTACTGCGCCTGCGGCGCCCTTTCGGGGATTTAACAGATCTAAAGAAGCGTCTCAAGCGCCACCAAAACAAGACAAACCGCCGGTCTATGAGGCCGCTAGGCTACTTGTCTCCGCTGGATTACCTTAAGAAGAGTGGCTGAGATAATTCTCATATGTATGGTAATCCTACAGACAAAATAGAGGGCGAGTTAGCACTCCCTTGACAACAGTGCTAACTCGGGAGTATAATGGCCAGTATATGTTTACAAAGGAATTTTTGGCAAAATATGCGGGGGTAATGAGCGAGGAGATGCGCCGGGTGTTCGTGGCGGCGATTCAGGCGGCCAAAGACAACGGCCGAACCTATGTGCGCTCGGAACATCTGCTATTGGGATTATTGGCTATTGACGGCGGAGCTGCGGGCGTGTGCCTGGCGCGGGAAGGCGTGAGCGTGGAGCGGGTTTGGCAAGTGCTGGGGCGGGAGCGAGAATCTGCAAGCGCGATGCGGGATTTGCGGGTTAACCCATCGGTAGTAAATACTTTTGACATCGCCTATGGCGGCAATGGAGTGGTTGGCTCGGAGCATATGCTCAAAGCATTGCTGCGGGACCAGGACTCGCGGGCGGTAGAGGTGCTGCGGGTGCTGGGAGTAGATTTTGATCGATTGATGCAAAACTTGGATGCCGCCATTCGCTATGCTGGCAGCGGCAGCCGGGCTGGGGGGTTGGCGCAGGAGCGTCCACGGGTGCAAATGCAAGTAGTGATTAACCATATCCTGCCGGCGGACTACTTTGACGAAGCTGATGAATTTGATGGCGGCGATGGCGAAGCGGCCGGAGATGGGCCGCTGCCAGAGGCGATGGGCGTGCCAGGTATGTCGGGTATGCTGGGTATGCCGGAACCAATTCGCCGAATGATGGGCGAGATGGGGCTGGTGCCCGAACCAGTTCGGCCAAAGACTGGGCCACAGCAGCCCAAGGTGGACCCAGCCAAGCAAAAGGCGGCCGGTATTTTGGCCCGACTGGGCACGAACCTAACCGAAAGGGCCAGAAATGGTGAACTGGGGGCGGTTATCGGCCGGGAGGCGGAAACCGATCGGGTCATTACTATCCTGAGTCGCAAAACTAAGTCCAACCCAGTGCTGGTGGGTGAACCGGGAGTGGGGAAAACTGCCGTTGCGGAACTTTTGGCACAGAGAATCGCCAAGGGGCATGTGCCGAGCAGCTTGAAGAATCGGCAGATTTATCAGATTGATATGGGCGGGCTAGTGGCGGGTACGCGTTATCGCGGCGATTTTGAGGAAAAAGTGCAGCAGCTGGTGGCCGCCACCCAGGTGCTGGGCAATGTGATATTGTTTATTGACGAGCTGCATATGATTGCTGGCGCTGGCTCTGCCGAGGGTACGGCTCTGGATGCAGCCAATATGTTCAAGCCGGAACTGGCTAGCGGCAGGCTGAAGCTGATTGGCGCTACCACCTTTGACGAATACCGCAAGTATATTGAAAAAGACAAGGCTTTGGCACGGCGCCTGCAACCGGTGACGGTGAACGAGGCTAGCGCGGCCGAAACCCTGGAGATTTTGCGGGGGATTGCGGCGGAGTATTCCGAATTCCATGGGGTTAAGATTGCACCAGAGGCGCTAGAAGACATCGTGCGACTGAGTAGCAAATATCTGCCCGAACGAGTTTTGCCGGACAAGGCGATAGATATTTTGGACGAAGCGGCGGCTAACGCTAAGCTGCGTGCTCAAAAGATTAGTGGGCAAAAAGCCAGCTTGAGCGAAGCCGATGTCGCCAAGGCGATTTCGTCCAAGACCGGCATTCCGGTGGGGCAGGTGCAAAAGTCGGAAACCAAGATGCTGCTGAATCTGGAAAAGAGCTTGGGCGAGTTGGTGGTGGGACAGGAAGAGGCGGTAGCAAAGGTTGCTGCCGCCATTCGGCTGGGCCGGAGCGGGTTGACTTCGGGCAATCGGCCGATTGGCTCGTTTATCTTTATGGGGCCGACGGGTGTGGGCAAGACTGAATTGGCACGAGTGGTGGCCCGGGAAGTTTTTGGCAGCGAGGGTGCGCTGATCAAGGTTGATATGAGCGAATTTGCCGAAAAGCACACGGTTTCGGGCCTGATTGGCACGACCCCGGGCTATGTGGGTTTTGAGAACGGCGGCAAGCTGACCGAAGCAGTGCGGAAAAGGCCGGGTTCGGTGGTGCTGTTCGACGAGATTGAAAAGGCTCACCCGGACGTGGCCAACGTGTTATTGCAGATATTGGAAGACGGGGCGCTGACCGATGGTCACGGCAATAAGGTGAAGTTCAATAATACGATTGTGATACTAACTTCTAACCTGGGCACGGAAGCTATGCGCAAGGAGTCTGAACTAGGTTTTTCGGTGGACGGAAAGGTGAGTAAGGGCGATGCCCGGAGCTTTAAGGCTTTGGAAGCGGAACATCTGGCTAACGAGGCAGCGGCCCAAAAAGCGCTGGCCAAGTTCATGAAGCCCGAGCTGATAAATCGGTTTGATGCCACGGTGGTGTTTAAGGCGCTAACCAAAGATGGCATCGGAGCGATTTTTGAGAATCTGCTGGCAGAGTTTACGGGGCGACTGGATGGGCGCAAGTTGACGGTGCGCCAGTCGGCCAAAAATTACCTGATAGAAAAGGGCTTTGACCCCAAAAATGGCGCAAGGGCGCTGCGCCGAGTGCTGGAGAGTGAACTGGGTGCATTGATCGCGGGTGTGATTATTGACGGCACTTTCCCCAAGGGTGCCGAGGGGGTTGTGGTTTTGGCTGGCGGCGTGTTAAAATTAGAGATAGATGAAAAACGTGAGCGTGCAGCAGGCAAAAAAGCCAAGTAGCCCAGTCAAGACGGTTTTGCGGATTGCATTGCCGCTATTGGTGGTGGCCGCGCTCTGGGTGGTGTTTATGAATCGCCAGGGTATTGAGACGATGTGGCGGGCCTGGCAGTTCAAGCCGACCGCCGAGATGTCGGGCTTGATGGCTGACTTGGATCTGACCAAAAGGGGCGATACTATCTTGCGGGCGTCCGACCCGCAGGTGGAGGGGCGGGAGAATTTCAATCAGTCTTGCCCCAATGGGGATCTTGATGTATATGTGCTGGGCTGCTACTATGATGGCAAGGTGGTGGTGTTCGACGTGGATTCTGGCGAATTGGAGGGGATTAAGCAGGTGACTTTGGCACATGAGCTGCTGCATGCGGTGTACGAAAAGCACCTGAGCAAAGGCGAGCAAGAAAAACTGCACCCATACTTGGAGCAGATTTACGCCGGCAACGAAGAACTGCAAGAACGGATTTCGCACTACGGTGAGGACAAAAAATATGGCGAGCTGCATTCGATTGTAGGCAGCGAGATGTCGGGTTTGGATGCGGTTTTGGCGGAGCATTATGCCAAGTACTTTGCCGACCAGCCAGCGATTGCCGGGCGTTATGCGGGCTATAGTGGAACTATGAAGCGGTTGCGCGAGCAGTCCGAGGAGCTACTGGGCCGGATTGATGGTCTGGAGGCCGAAGTGGAGCAGATGAAGGTTGATTACGAAAGTGATTGGGGTGATTTGACGGAGCGGATAGACGATTTTAATTACCGGGCGGACAACGGGTATTTTGCGAGCCAAGCGGCGTTTAANNGAGCCGGTCTTGTTGCCGAGTCTAGTCGGCTGGATGGGGTGTGGAATAGTATCAATGATAAGATTGATGAGTATAATGGGTTGATTGTGGAATATAATTCGATTGCCACGCATATCAACCAGTTGAGTTCAGATATGAATAGCAACTTTGCGCCGCCGCCCGAAGATATATAAGAGAACCCTAAGACAGACTTTGAGCTTCTACACTTCGGCGTTGGTGCTGACGTTGGTGACGTCGTCGAGATCGTCGA
>DBCV01000042.1:0-1147 GCA_002293245.1 Candidatus Saccharibacteria bacterium UBA949
AGGGTTTTGTAGTTGTAGGGAACAGCAGCACTCGCAGAAGACTCACCGGTACCACCGGTTTGGAGACTGTCGGCCACTTCGCAGGGTGCGGACGAGGTTTCAGTACGAGGCTTGGTCGTCGTACCGCCATCTTCTTCAGACGTTGAGCTCTGCTCTACCTCTGTTTGTTCAATGTGCGACTCAATACACTCGCCTTTATCATTTTCTTTGTCGCAAACTTCTATATCCTCAATAGTGGTCCACTGACAGAGAGTTGTTATTGTTAGCTGGTACGTGTCCATGAAGTAGGTCTCTTGGTCGCAGGTGGACTGACGCACACCGCCGTTATCTGCCCAAGTCGGGCCGTATTCCATGGATTCGGTAATGACCGTGCCAACGTCGTCCTGAACGTAAGGGCGAACAATATAGCTATAGTCGTACATGTCAGCGCCAGCGCCGCCGCCGCAAAAGCCCTGAGTGTTTGTTGGCGAACCAGTCCAATCCCACTGACCATTGTCAGGTGTGGGGCGGTAGTCCTCCGAAATCGGAGACCCCTGGGGTGGCGAAACATAGCCCGGCAACTCCCATGGCGGCGTGCTGCCGCCGTTGCGAATCCCGTTTGCTAGAGGTATATCATCGAATATCCCGCCGAACGCCGATGGGTCGTAACTGGTTTCATCTCTGGCTCCACTAGCCCCTGTCCAGCGAGTAAACTCCGAAGAGGAGAAGGAGCAGGATGTGAGGTCTGGCATAAATGCTACTTCGCCATTCTGATCATATCCACTGATGCCAGGAGTGCCACGAGTGACCTCGGCCCGCCAGACTATATTGTCGCCCGGTTTGGCCCATACCAAGTCCGCCCAATAGTCTCCCCCGGGCGCTGTTTTGGAGTCGCTAAAAATCCTCATTTCGCCAGTGTTAGTGCCGGAGTTGTAAGGAACTTGGTCGGTAGGAAAGGTGCTCTCGCCGACCTGTTCACTGCCAGTCAACTCTTCCGAAACCGACACAGAGCAGACCGTTTCTTGGGGCACAAGGCTAGGCGCTGGCTCCGAAACCGATGGCGGAGCTGGTGTGAATGGCTTTGTCGGAGTGGGCACTTTGGGCGGGGTCGTGGGTTTAGGAGGAGTTGTTTTGGGAGGCGTTGTTCTGACCGGCGGGGTAGTTTTGA
>DBCV01000042.1:1152-2421 GCA_002293245.1 Candidatus Saccharibacteria bacterium UBA949
GTGGTTGTGGTTGTGGTTGTGGATCGCACAATCTTAAGCAGATCCTCGTCTTTAACATACGTAGGGTTGCCACCCCCTGGGCAAGTAGTTTTGACCGCGTAAACATACGTGCCTGTTTTGTTATCGAATATCGCAACTGAGTCTTGATTAGGCTGATCGTTGCCGTTGATCCAGGAAACTGTAGTAACGGGCCCCATATATATTAATTCGTATCGACCCGGGTCGCTCGTGTCGATTTGGCTGTTTGTGATTTTGTGATTATCATATCCTGGGGTCGGCTCCTGAAATAGGTTAAAAATAGTGTTTGTATCGGCAGCGTCAAGTGCTGTGCCTGGGGGATATTTGCTTAGATCGACATTACAGCTTATTGCTGTGCAAGCGGCTTCTGCTGATGCCCCGGTAAAAAAGATACCTATACCAAATGCAGCGACCAAACCGGTAATTATAGTTTTTAGTCTCATTGCGCACCTCCTATCAGCTCTTCGCGTCTATCAATCACGGTGTCGTTCAGAGTGCCCAGTTCAAATTGATCTTTTTTCGCTTCATTAACGGCAGCCTCGTCACCAAGTAGCTTGTCGATGTATTCCAACTCTTTAGACGGATTCTTCAGGCGCTTATACGTCATTATGATCGAGACATAGTAAAAAAAACGATTCAGGGCATTGTCTTCGATAGTGATGGCTTCTTCTGCAGCGGCAATCGAGCCTTCGTAGTCCTGAAGGTGGTTGAGAATCATGGACTTAGCGCTAAAGAGGGCCGGATTGGGCAGATCGGGCCTTGTTAGATCATCTATCCTATTCAGTACCGCCGTCAGTTCTTCGTCCTTTTCTTCCCGAGTCTTAGTTTGGTCTAAGGCCATTTGCATGGCTACATGGTTGCTTTCGGCCACCGCCTCCTCTTGCTGGGCGATGATTGATGCGGTATTACCCTGCTTAATCAAGTTGCCAATAAAAAACCCTACGACAACCAACAGCGCGACGATAGCGACCGCTCCACCAATAATCACGGCCGTTTTGACTTTGTTGGATTCTATTTTGTTTAATCTGTTTGTTAATTTGTTTTTTAGGGCCTTGGCTGTGCCTTGAGTTTGCTCTTGGGCGGCTGCGAATTTTTCGGCGCCTGTTTTCGGCTGGTTGTAAATATGGCTCAGGTCTTCGCCGTCCTTGCCCACAACACTACCTGAGCCACTGGATTCGAACTGATACGAGGGCTGGGCGTTGGCGCTAGCTCCGTCCTGGTCCTTCTTGTCTTGCGATTTATCCATGCGTT
>DBCV01000042.1:2465-32794 GCA_002293245.1 Candidatus Saccharibacteria bacterium UBA949
AAAAGCCGCTCTTTCGAGCGGCTTGGAGAATTACCGAGTAGGATACTCGTAGCAAAACGTATGAAATCTGCTTGTGGCGGCTATGTATTGGTTTTGCGGCTCGCGGCCAAAGAACACGGCTGTACGGCCATCGGGCAGGGCATCCGGCAACACACCGGGACCGCAAAGGGCAGCATGCACCGCCTCGTAGTGTTCCGCAGTTGGTTCGGCCGAAGCCAGCAGCGGAGCGCTGGTGTATTCATACCGGCCGTTAAAAACCTGATACAACACTTCGTGAACGGTATCGGGATACCACGGATGTAGCAAGCGATTCACGGTTGCCTCAACCGCCATTACTTGGCCGTTAAAGTCGTCGATGCCTGATTCGCGCAGAACCATTTGGCCCAATAGTTTGATATCTGATTCGCTAAGCGACAAGGCGGCGTATTTGGGGCGAATGCCATGTTGGATGCACTCAAGCAGGGCGGCTAAATTAGGGTCATGGTCGGTGGCGTCTGCGCCGGCTAGTTGAGGTGCTACGGCGGCACTGATTTCCGGTTCGGCGGGCGGATTTGTTGGGTAAAGTCCGGCCCCGAGCTCTTCTGCGACGGTTGATTTGAAGGTAGGGAGCAAGGTGTCGGCGGACAGGGGTTTGGCTGATTGCGCACTGCGGTTGGTTGCGGCCGTTTGGGCTGCGCCGGTGGCGACCGTTCCAGCTAGCAACTCCAACGGGAGCAGGCTGAACTGTACTGCTACCACGGCTAGGGCCATCATTTCCAGGAATAGCACTAGCACGCACAGGCGGTTTCGCCGGAGCGCCTTTCGTATCGCGCGCTCGCGTCTCATCCGTAGGGTGCCGCGTTTCGTAGGTACTTTCTTCATGGTATATCCTCCTCTGTGATGAAATGTTCAATCAGGGGTGAGAGAATCTGTTGAGCCACCCTTTATCTCCTCACTATATCACACTCTGTGTTATAAGTCAATGGTGACTAATTGGCGCCAGTACTATATAATCTAGTGTATGGAAATGGTTTTCGGAGGTATTGTTGCGGTTTTGCTGGGGGTGATCATATTTTTGCAGATCAGGGCAAGAAAGGCAGAGCCAAGCGGCGACAATGGGTTGGCGGATATTTCACGGCGGATTGACGAGATGAATAGGGCAGTCAACGAGACGGCGCTGAAGCAGAGCGAGTCGATGTCCAAGCGGATCGATGATATCAATAAATCTATGAACGATAACGCGATCAAGAGCAACGAATCGGTGCACCAGCAGTTCGAGAAAAGTCAGAAGATTGTGGCGGATATTACCGAGAAATTGACTAAGTTTGAGGCGACCAACAAATCCGTCCTAGAGGCGACCGACAAACTGGAAGACCTGCAACGGATTTTGCTGAACCCCAAGCACCGGGGCGGGTTTGGCGAGTTTCAGTTGGGGGCAATGTTGGATAATTTCTTTCCGCCCAACCAGTGGCAGGCGCAGTACAAGTTCAAAAATGGCGATACGGTGGATGCGGCGCTATTTTTGCAAGACGGAAAAATCTTGCCGATTGATAGCAAGTTTAGTCTGGAAAACTACAACCGGATGGCGGCCGAAAAGTCCGCCGAGCGCAAAAAGACTCTGGTGCATGAGGTCAGGAAAGACCTGAAAAATCGCGTGGACGAGACCGCTAAGTATATCCGCGCTTCTGAAAATACCATGGATTTTGCCTTTATGTTTATTCCGTCCGAGGCGCTGTACTACGATATGTTGATAGCCAAAGTTGGCAGCGGCAGCGGCAACGAGCGGGACCTGATTGAATACGCTTTTCGCGACAAGCATGTGATTATTGTCAGCCCCACCACTTTTGTGGCATACCTGCAAACGGTCCTACAGGGTCTGCGCAGCTTGCAGATCGAGGAGCAGGCCAAAGATATTCAAAAATGGGTGCGGGAATTGGGCGTTCACTTGCAAAAATACAATGTATATGTGGAAAAATTGGGCAATTCATTGGCTACTACTGTAAATCATTACAACAATTCGCAAAAAGAGCTAAAAAAGGTGGATAGGTCTGCCGCTAAAATCACCAGTGGCGAAGAGAAACTACCCGAGCCAGCCGCCCTGGACGGCCCGGCAGGGGAATAATCGCGCTCGCGCGCCAAGAAGGGCGGTCATACCTATTAACCACCCAATCAATCGCCTAGCGTGGAGAGCGAAATCACGTTCACTCCATCTGGCCGGGAGTAAGAATAACCTGTGCCGGTGACGATGTTTAGCGACTTAACGGTTTTTTGGAGCGACAAACTATCGGCGATTCCTTTTAGCTTCTCGGCCGCTTCGTTAATCTCCGCCTCGATGTCCCCTAGTTTCACTTCTACAAATACTGTATCGCCGTTTGCTAGCTCAACTACTTCATCGATCTCGTTGCCGTAGGAATCGCGATAATGGTAAACCTCGCCCCCGAGCTGCCGCGCATAGACCACCAGGTCGTGATAAACTTGACTTTCAAATAAAAACCCCAGGTATCGTAAATCATCAAATAATGCTTTGCTGTTCAAGCCTAGCGCCGCGACCGCTAGCGATGGATCGGCCAGATGCCGTTTTGGGCTTTCGCGAAGCGTTGCGGATGAGCGGATATGCGTTTTCCACGCTGGCTGCTCACAAATCGCCATCAATTTTGTTAAATCCGCTAGGTAGTCATATGTTGTCTGGCGACTTAATGTGACCGTTTTTGTACCCACCACGTCAGCGTCAGCATCGGCAGATAGAGTCTTTATGCCCACCGTAGTTGACACATTGCGCGCAAGCGATTGGACAAGTTTGCGAGTTTTCGTTGTATTTCGCTCCACCTTTGCGATACGGCTAATGTCGTCACTGGTCAAAAGTCGATAATAGGATTCGTTAATCAAGAGCGCTTGCTTTTCGTTCAGACCCAAGTTGCCCGGCCAACCGCCAATCGCGATTCTTTCGGCAATCGTTTGCACGTCAACCTGATTTTGCGTCGGCCTTATCTTCACCCCCGCAAACAGTTCCGACAATCTGACTGAAGCGTTGCTATATCCCAGCTCCGCCCAGGTCATGGTTGACATATCCGTTATTACATACCTACCAGCACCTGAATGCAGATGTATATCGTCCGGAAGTGTCGCCGACCCCGTTAGAATAAACTGCCCCTTGCTTTTACGCGCATCAACCTCAATCTTGACATCATTCCAGACACTCGGCACCTCTTGCCACTCGTCTATTAACCGTGGCGTTTCACCTGTTAGGGCGCTGGCTGGATCGATTTGGGCAAGAGTCCTATCTCTTGCAGTCTGCAGATTCGTGTCGCTCTTCGCAAATCGCTTAGCAGTCTCCGTCTTGCCGCACGCTTTTGTCCCTCTTAGAAAAACAGCGCCCGCAGCCTGCAGCCCGCTTTCAATCGCATTCTCGATAATCCGCTTCTTGTAATCCATGCTCCTCCCAGTATAGCGCAAGCATCTACAATATGTCAAGTGTTTTGCCTACAATGTGTCAAACAGCTCAGATGGCATCTGCGATATTCGATGCTCGAAAAATGCGATGTTTACACAAAATATGTAGTGTAGTATAATGGTGTCTATGCTGAGGTGGTAGAGCGGTCAATTACAACAGACTGTAAATCTGTCGCCTTCGGGCTACGCAAGTTCGAATCTTGCCCTCAGCACCAATGCGAGAATAGCATCTTATGATGGTGTTGTCGCATTAGTAGCAGATACTTTTGAAAGATCACGAAAAGTGGTCTTTTTTCGTGCGCTGATTGAGGCACTGATTTACGTTTTGGTACCTCTGAGGCGGATTTTTATAGACTGCGACTTGGCACTCCGAGATTGGTGAGGCCAGCCAGCTAGGAAAAGACGACCAAATTAACAATTTGGGGTTCAGGGTTCGGGAAGTATGCGAGGCTTCCCGAATGCGGATGTGGCGTGTTTNNCCGTGGATACGCCGTATCGGAAACTATTAGAGCGGAAGAAAGGGTTTTTCTTTGAAACACAAAAACTTAAAACAAATCGTGATTGCAGTTTTATTTGTTGTTTTGGTGGTTGTGCTTCTCGGATTCAGCGCAAAATTAGGTCGCGAACCGGAAGTGAGTATTTGCCGAAATGTGAATGGAAGTGCAATTTGTTATCAACTGTGATGAGGACATTTTTGTCCTTACCGCAATAAGGAAGGGAGAGAGAAAGATGTGGGATAGTAAGCCGCCGGTTCAAGTCGAAGCCGAAAGGGATGACGAGTTGTCGCCGGCAGAATTAAAAAGGCAGCAGGAATGGGAGGACGATATGTCGTCCGAGCCGGATTGCTGGGATGAGGTGCAGGGGGAAGCGAAATGACGACTATTAAGCTGGAAGAGAAGCTGAAGCGCTACGGCAAACTTTGTGAGTATCAGCGTGTTCTGCATGATTTATACGGTGATACGCAACTGCTAAACTGCACAACTACCCGTGCAGTTAGGGAGATGCTGCGCAATATAGCCAAGAAGGCAGATAAAGAGAGGAAAGATATTCTAATCGAGCTGGAGGGTGAGAATGGCAAATAGCGAAAGAATTACGTTGTCTTATTCGGCGATTTTGTGCTTTTTGAACAACCAGATTCAGTTCAAGAAGCGGTATATTGCGAAGGTTTATGATGATCCGAAGTCGCCGGCGATGGTGGTCGGGAATGCGGTGCATAAGATGATTGAGGAGCGTTTGAGGGGTCAGAGTATTGAGATTGCGATTCAATCCGGTTTGTCGGAGATTGAGAATGTGGCGGATTACGAGATTGAGTATGGTAAGACTGGGAGCCGGGAGAAGATGGTGGGGGATTACCAAAAGTTGTCTGCGGTGGTTATTAACGAGTTGCCGGTGCTAGATAATGTGGTGGCGATTGAGGATAGGATTGAGGCGGAGTTGGTGATTCGGAATAAGCGGATTCCTTTGAAGGCGTTTATTGACGTGGTGCAGGAGGTTGGCGAGGGTTTGGTGATTCGCGATTGGAAGAGTGTGACGGCTTATTCTGACGAGGGGGTGGAGAATTACCGGTATGTGATGCAGGCTTGGCTGTATGTTCAGTTGGTGGAATGGAAGTACAAGAAGCCGGTGGTTGAGGTGCGGTTTGAGGAGATTAAGAAGTCGGTGAATCGGGATGGTCAGCCGCAGATTAAGAGTTATGTGTTGACGCGGGCGGCTATTGACGAGGCGAATGATGTGATTGGCCGAGTGGTGAAGTCAGTGAGCGACTACGTGGATAATCCGGATGCGTTGTATTTTCCGAATCCGAGCGATATGATCAATGGCGCTCGGTCGATGGAGATTGTGGCGCAGATGGAAGGGGTGAGTATTCGGACGGTTCATACTACGGAGAGGCGGGAAAAGTTTGCTCCGGTGAATACGGTGGTNNGTTGGTGGAGTTCGGGATTGGTGGCAAGATCGATGATGTGGTGAAAAGCAATTCGGTTGACACGTATATGCTAAAGCCGAATCGTGGCGTGAGGATGAGCAAGATTGCGGGATTGGAAGATGATGTAGCGTTGGCGCTGGGTTCGGAGGCGGTGCGGATTATTGCGCCGATTTACGGGACGCAGACAGTGGGGATTGAGGTGCCAAAAGAACAGAGTTTCCCAGTTTGCAACGATGTTGGCAGAGGCACGCAAATCCCGATTGGCGTGGATACGATGAATAAGGCGGTTTGGGATGATCTGGCCAAGATGCCGCATATGCTGATTGGTGGCCAGACGGGGAGTGGTAAGTCGGTGTTTATTCGCAACATAATCGTCAGTTTGAGGGGCTGCGATGTGGCGGTGGCGGACTGTAAGATGATGGATTTTAACGACCTAGCGCCAGATTTTTGCACGGTTTTGACGGAAAAGGCTGAGATTACACAGAAGATTGCCAACTTGGTAAAGTTGATGGAGAACCGCTACAAGAAAGGTGTGCGAAACGGCCGACGACATGTGTTGGTGATTGATGAGTATGCGGACTTGGTGATGCAGCTAGGGAAAGAGACGCGGCAGAGGGTTGTGGGTTATACGAAGAAGGGCGAGCCGAAGATCGAGAGTTATACGGTTGATGCGCGGGCGGAAATGGAGACGAATCTGGCGCGGATTTTGCAGAAGGGTCGGGCGGCGAATATTTCGGTGATTATTGCGACGCAGCGGCCGAGTGCGGATATTGTGGCCCCGATTATTAAGGCGAATTGTCCAGTTAAGGCGTGTTTGCGGGTGGCGACGGCTAAGAACTCCGAGATTATCTTGGATGGGGCCGGGGGCGAGAGGTTGCTTGGTAAAGGGGATATGTTGTATTTGGGTTCGAGTATGGTGAATCCGGTTCGGGTGCAGTGTTTTGCGCCGATTGAAGGGAGGAAGTAATGAAAGAGGATAGAAAGAACGGGGGAAGTAAGAAGGTGAATGTGGTGGGTGAGTATCGCAAGTTTACGGATTATATTGGTGAGTGGGGTGAGGGCGTTAGCAAGGAGCGTTTGATCGGCAATATCCATCGGAACGTTATTGGGTACGACAAGATGAACCGGTTGCGGCCGATTGAGGACTTGGCATATTTTCTGTTGATCGCTAAGCAGTATGGGTTAAATCCGCTACGGAAGGAGGTTTATCCGGTTTACCAGCGGAGTAAGGTTGGCGACCAGTGGATCGAGAAGTTGGAGCCGATAGTGAGTATCCACGGGTTTCGGAGGATGGCGCGGGAGTCGAAGAATCCGACGTATGCGTACACGGGTAAGGCAGTGTTTGTGTTCAAGGATAGCGACGGCACAAAGTTGGATAGTGCGACGGTTGAGGTTTATGGGTATTTTAGTGATCCGGGCAAGATTACGAAGATCGGCGAATACACGGCGTATATGGAGGAGTTTTGCAAGACGCATTCCTATGATGACAGGGACGGGAAGTTTAAGAAGGGTGATCCACAGGGGACTTGGGCGACGATGCCGCGAGTGATGTTGGCGAAGTGTGCGGAGGCGAATGCGATTCGGGCTTCGTTCGGACTGGGCGGGATTTACTTGGAGGAAGAGATTGGCGATGGAACTGCTCCGAGGTTGGCTGGGGGGAAGGATGCTGAGGAGGGAGAGGTTGTATGATCTTCGAAAAAACCTTTAGGGTTTATTGGCGGGATAAGAATGGTGATGAGCGATCGCAGGATTACGAGGATGAGGCCGATGCCGAAAAGGCCGAGCAGTGGTTGAAGGACCGTGGCGCAACAAATATTGAGGTCGCGGCGGTGATGGTGGGCAAGAAAGATGTTAAGCCGGCGATGTTTCCGGTAAGGGAGGGGGCGAGATGACGAAGTATGATCTTGAGTTCGAGTCGGAGGGGGTGAGTGTGGCGAATGGGACGTTGGATAGTGTGGTGATTTCGGTTGAGGGGGTGGACTTGGCGGAGGTTGTCGAGGATGTCGGGGCGGACAATATGCTAGACGCGATTGATGATGAGGATATTGCTAGGTATGCGAGCGAGAAGTTGTATATGAAGGAGGCGGGGGATTAGAGAGTTGTTGATGGTGCGGGATATGGGTACGAGAAATTAAATGTTGTAGAAACTACAACGGTAAGAGAGGTAAAAAAATGAGTGAAGGTAAAGGGCATTGGGGGATGAAGAAGGTGCGGGAACGACGAGCGCGGCAGGCGAGGTTGGCTGCTGAACGGGCCGAAGAGAATGCGGATGCCAAGCAGGCTGCGGAGAGGGCGGAGGATGCGCGGGTTTTGAATGAGGCGGTAGAAAGTGGGCCGAGTGAAACGGGCGGGGCGCCGACGATGATGTTTGGCGATGAGTTGCACCGAAAGTATGCGTTGGATTTTGTGAATTATATCCAGAGTGATGAGGATTTTGAGGCGTTTATTGAATTGCAAAAAGAAGCTTGGGAGATTGCGAAGCGAAACCGGAAGATGGGCGAGGAGCTGAAGGCTATTCGGACGATTGTGGATTCCGGGATTGAGCCGGAGGCGGAGTTGACGCCGGAAGAGGCGGAGGCGAAATTGCAGAAGCAGGTGGCGGGGGAGTTTTTGGAGGATCCGGTAAGGTAGTTTAACAATTCGGGCGCTACTGGTAGGTATTCCCACCGCCTACTTGGTCAATAAGGCAAATGACGGATAACGCGGCGCCCGAAACATAAAAGGAGGTAAGAATGGATTATTTTAAGAACAAGAATGGTAAGACGTTGAAGGCATGGCGAAACCCTAATGGTCAGTTTATGCGGGATCCGCGAAGTAAGGTTGAGGATTTACGCAAGATGCTGACGGTGGCGCAGGATGAGGCGAGTTTGTATAAGGGGTTGTTTGCGATTGCGGTGATTGGGCTAGTGGTGCTAGTAGTTTTTCTGGGGTTTGTGTGGGCGAGGACGCGGGTGCGGGTTCCGGAGCCTAAGGGGATGTGTTGCACTACGGAGGATCCGGAGGTTGAGGGTAAGCGGCCGATTGGAGGATCGGCTTAAGGATAGATAAGAAATAAGAATATAACGAAAGGATAAAAAGATGATTGGTACAAGTTCGGTGGATAAGAATAATAAGGTTTTCAAGATTACGCTGACGGAGCGGGAGTTGCGGTTGGTGGGTCGGTATGTGAAGCTTGGTGTTATTGGTTGGAGGAGAGTGGTTAGTAGCGGCGAGACGGGGAGTACGATGGGGAAGGAATTGGTGGCGGCGGAGTCATTGGACATTATGGATGCCGAGAAGTTGCAGGGGCAGCTGTGCGAGTTGGATGAGAACGGGTTTTTTAGGGGGGTGGAGGGGTGATGGCTGGAACACTTGAGGGTGGCCGTAGAGCGGCTGCAACAATAAAAAAGAAGTATGGAGTCGGGTTTTATCGCCGCATTGGTCGAATTGGTGGGTCTAAAATTACGCCGAACAGTGGATTTGGTTGTGAGTTCGTCGGTCCTGACGGATTGACGGGCCCGGAAAGAGCTAAGGAGGCTGGTCGAATCGGCGGCGCAAAGAGCAGGCGTGGTTTATCAAAGAAAACTCTCGTCAAGATGTCGAAGGAGCTGGAGGAGGTGAGATGAGTGTGACGTTTACTTTACTGCTTCACTTGGATGAGGTGCGTATCTTTGACGTGGTCAGGGAGGGGAAACAATGACAAACAAAAAGTATCCATTGCAGATGTTTTCCGAAAGAGAGTTTTATGCGTTGAAGCCGGAGGTGCAGTTGTCGATTCGGGTTGCGGATTATTTGTGTCGCGAGTATCCGGATGTGATGTTCCATATGGATTATGGAAGCGGGGCGGCGCTAAGGCCGAAGCAATACAAGATTCAGTCGGCGCAGAATGGTTGCCGGCGGGCTTGGCCGGACTTGGAGATTGCTGAACATAAGATGCTGCCGGTAAAAAACGTAAATACTCCGGCTGGTTATGACGTGAGGTGTTTTGGTGGGCTGTATATCGAGTTGAAGAAGGAGGGTGAGCGTTTGAGAAAGCGGAACGGGGATTGGGCGAGTGAGCATATTGCGGAGCAGGCGTTTGTTTTAGATAGGCTCCGCAATCGAGGGTATATGGCGGCGTTTGCAGTTGGGCTAGAGGCGGCGAAGAAAATTATCGATAACTATTTAGGAGGATCAAAATGAGCAGAGGTTATGGTCAAGAACAAGTCGAACAAGAAGCCCAAAAACGATCGGCCAAACAGATTATCGACATTGAAATAAAAGGAAATCTCGTCAGGTTTTTTCTCGGTGAGAATGGAAAGCAATGGGGTGACGACTGGGATGATGCGCCCTATGAGCATAACTGTGGCACCGTCTATGATGAATATGTCACTGGAACTTATGATATGGCCTTCCCTTGGGACTGCCGTCTGGAAGAGCAGGCTGATGCAGTTATAAACTCGCAGTATTGCCGAAAAGACTTTATGGATCGCAAGGTAGCCGCACTCACAATCACGGATAAGTTTGATAAAATCCATAATTTTTATTTTGGGGACGATATGAACGCTATATTGAAGATTGGGCGGTTATGTGGCGGAATGTGTATGGGAGGTAATACGTATGAAAAATAAAATCCTCCCGACCGGCTACATTAAAGTCGATCTTGATTACGCCCCAAAAGATGAGAAGGATTTTGAAAAATGGTGTGAAGAGCACAACTTTGATTATCTTGGGTCGCAGAGTGGTCGGAGGGCGTGGTGTGGCGACCTTCAAACATATTTCCGCGGCGCATCTGGTGTTGCCTATAATGACGGCGAGGCGTTTCTGTTTTACGAAGAGGATATTATCAAGACTGACACTATGACAATCTGCGGTCGATCTCTCGACGAGGTTGTAACCATTCTTAGAGGGTTGGAGGTTGAGCGTATCACTGGAATCACTCTGACAATGGAGAATATGGCGAAGTTGCTCGATTTCTACAGGCGAGAGCAAGAGAAAATCGTCAAGCGGCAGATGAGCCGCCTTATGAAAGGAGTCGACAATGCCAATTCTTAATTACACAACAAAGGTTTCGGTGGATAGGACTTGCACGGAGATTCAGAAGGCGCTGGCGAAGTGTGGTGCGACAAAAATCGTGAGTGATTATGATTCGGATGGCGAGGTTGCAGCCATTAGTTTTCAGATAATGGTTGATGGGATGGTGATGGGCTATACCTTGCCGAATAACTGGCAGAATGTTTTGCAGGTTATGAATAAGCAAGCTGGTGTGCTGAATCACTTGAAGAATAATGATCAAGCGAAGCGAGTGGCGTGGCGGATTGTCAAGGATTGGGTCGAGGCACAGTTGGCGATTATTCAGGCGCGAGTTGTAACGCTTGACCAGGTGATGTTGCCGTATGCGGTCACAAATAATGGTCAGTCGTATTATGAGCGGTTAAAGGGTGAGCGGTTTTATCTTGCACAAGGGAGTGAGAGATGATTGACTGGAAAATAACTCCTGAGTTGCATTACACGAATCCTCGTATGGTAATTGACTTACTGGAGCATGTTCCATTTGCTGGCGACGATGTAGTATTGGATGCCGGCAGCGGCAGAAACAAAGTATGGTATAAGGAGCTCGCGAGATACCGAGTCGAAAGGCTTGAGTGCGAGATAGAAGATGGAGTTGATTTTTTGACCAATTGGAACCGGCCAGTTGATTGGGTTATCGGAAATCCTCCATTCAATCAGGGCCATCAATTTGTCGAAAAGGCCTCGCAAATAGCCCGGAAGGGTATTGCATTCTTGGGTAGCCATAATTTTCTCAACTCGTTTTGCTTGCCTCGTAGGATGCAAGAGCTGGCAGAGCGAGGGTTTTCGGTTCAGCGTATCCACATCGTTCAAGATAAACGGTGGTTTGGAAGATATTATTTTCTAGTGATCCGTCGAAACGTCGACTCTAGTTTTGTGAGCTGGGAGACGGAAACGTATCAGTAAAAAGTCGTACGAATAATAAAAAAGGAAGTTAATATGACAAAGAAGGCGTTGAGAAAAAAGCAGAGGCGGAAGCGTAAGAATAAGGAGGCTAACGACATGCAATTGCAGCAAAAATAGTTCTTGGAGTTATAACCTGCTCTTTTTAGAGGCCGAGATTTCGCGAAGGATCTATTGGGTGACAAAAAAGTTGGGCACATTCAGGCCGCCCGAGGTGTAGCTGGTGCTTTCTGCGAGAAGCTCCGCCACTTATAGTCTCAGATCTTGGCCTCGAATGAGAGCGGGTTAGATAAAACAACCATGCTTGTGGTATAATAGCCGCAAGATCATTCGCGTCCATTTGGAGAAATCCAATGGGCGCTTTTTTGATCTTCGAAAAAATAACCGGAGATATTTTGAAATGATTAGGAATATCACAATAACAGAGTTTGAGTTGATGATTACTGGACGTGTGCTTTGCGATCGTCTCGTGGATCGACCGTCCGGCTCACTGCGGGACAGCTTTACGCTCGAAGAATTATTGACGCAGGGCGTTTTTGCTGCCAACGATATTCTGAAAGAAACTGGCGCGAACCAAGATGTTTGGATTCGACTCCGAGGTAAGCGAGCTTTTATGTTTCATGAACGGTCGAGGCGGATAGTTGCAGAGATGAGTGTCGTGTCTGATGTTGCTGGTCAAGATATGCTAAGACGACCACGCTATGTCTTGCTTGGCAAACGAGGACTTTTGAAAGCTCCGAGTATTGGGGATTTAATAGTGCGAGCAGAGAGTGCGCCCGCGCAAAACCATGGCTCTTTCGTGGGCGTTTCAATAAAGATAGGAAAGGAGCAAGATATGGGCGAAATTATTAAAGTGAAACGGAACAGTGAGGGCAGGTTAGTAGCAAATCTCTACGGTAAGGTTTTTGATCTGGCGGAGATCGCCGATACGGGCGAAAAACGAGAGTTTAGGGCGTTTGGCCGAGTGTATCAATTTGAAGTTGTTGAGGATTTGCGCGGCGCAGGAAAGGCTGCCGATGTCGAGTTAGCGAGCGAGGACGAATTGCCTGTTGATGAGCTAGAAGAAGCGGAGGGTTAAGTATGGCGCAAGGCGTAGGCGGCGGGCGTCCGCTAAAGTTTAAGTCGGCGAAAGCTTTGCGGGCTGCGATCGACGAGTATTTTGCGTCTTGCTATGATTATAAACGCGATATGTTTGGCAATCGCCTTGTTGACAAGACAGCTGAGAAAAATGTCGATGGCAGTGAGCCCTATGTGATGGTAAAAGCTAAGGCGTTTACCGTAACCGGACTTGCCGTCCACTTGGGAACTACGCGCGAGACGTTGTTGGATTACGAGAAAGGCAAATACGACGAACGTGAGGAATTAACTCCCGAGCAGGTAAAAGCGAATAAGCAAATCAAGAAGTTTTCTGACACGATAAAACAGGCGAAACTAAGGTGTTACGAAGACACTGAGCAATACCTCTTCCGCTCCGGCACTGCGACTGGCGCAATCTTTTCGCTCAAGAATAATTATGGCTGGGTGGATAAGACGATCACCGAAACCGAAGACCCTGTTTACAACAACCCATTTGCGGATTTGACTGAGGAAGAGTTGCGCAAGCTCGCTGCGGGAGGTCGAGATGATTGATGTTAAGTTGGCTGCGCGTGGCGCAAAGGTTGAGCTGGCGCGTCGGCATTTTTATGATTATTGCAGGTTGATGTATCCGACGGGCTATACTGACGATCGAGTTTATTTGAGAAGGATTTGTGAAGAATTAGAGGCGTTCGAGAACCAGACAAAGCAGCACTATTTGGTCTTGAACGTGCCGCCACGGCACTTGAAGTCTTTTACGGCGCAGAACTTTACAGAGCATTTATTCGGCAAAGATCCGACGAAGAAAATTGCAACTGCATCGTACAACGAGACTCTGGCCACTATTTTCGCAAAGAAAGTTCGGAACACGATACGCACGCCGAAGGGTGGTAATGCGATTGTTTATAAAGATGTATTCCCGAACGTGAAGATAAAGTTTGGCGATGCGAGTGCTTCGCTCTGGGGGTTGGAGGGGAGTGGTGAAAATAATTATTTGGCCACAAGTCCAACTGGAACATTTACAGGACTTGGGGTGAACCGCTTAATTATTGACGACCCGCTCAAGAGCGCGGAGGAGGCTTACAACCAGCGGGTGCTTGATGACATATGGGACTGGTTCAATAATACTTGTCTGTCGCGTCTTGAAGGCGATGACTACAAAATATATATCATCATGACGCGCTGGGCAAAGGATGATCTGGCGGGTCGAATTATCGATAGTTATGGCGATGATGTGCGGGTGATAGCATATAGGGCTGTTCAAGATGACGGAACGATGCTTTGTCCGAGCATTTTGAGCCGTCGTGCTTTCGATCGCAAGACTCAGGAGATGAATCCAGATATTGTCGAGGCGAACTATAACCAAATGCCGATCGATGTTAAGGGGCGTCTGTATGAGCCGTTTATGGAGTGGGATGTGCTACCGGAGGGCGAAGTATATAACATTACGGACACTGCTGACAGAGGTAAGGACTACCTCGCGAGCGCAAACTACATACAACATGGTGAAGATGTTTATATAACTGATTTAGTTTACACGGATGAGTCGATGGAGAAAACGGAGCATGAAGTGGCCGAGATGCTGCATTCTGGTGATGTTCGGACGGCTCGAATTGAGTCCAACAACGGCGGCCGCGGATTCGCCCGCAATGTTGAGCGTATTTTGAAGAATGAACTGCATAATTCTCGCGTTGTGATTGAGACGCCGGCGCAAACGAAGAATAAGGAGTCTCGCATTTTAGCATCATCGGGCTGGATTCAGCGACACTTATTTATGCCGCCAAATTGGCAGAAGAAATGGCCACAGGCGGCGAATGAGGTGCTGAGATACCAGCGCAAGGGCGTGAATGCCCACGATGATTTATGTGATGTGCTCGCCGCCATCTACGAAGCAGTAACCGGCGATAATCGCCGCATCCAATTTTTGGACGAGGGTGCAAACTCCACCAAAGATCCACGCATTAGGTTTTAGAAAGGAACGCTATGGCAAATAAAATCTACAAATACACACTACCTAGAGGCGCAGAGTTGACAGCCGTCTTGGTTAAGCAGTTTATCGATCGTCATCAGAGTGAAGATGTACCTCGACTTACTCAGCTTGAATCATACTTCGACGACGAGCCAGATCGCGTGAATACGCCGCCAAATGATATTAAAGCGAATCACAACTTTGCGAAGTACATCACGCACATCAACAACGGCTACATGCTAAGCAACCCAGTATCGTACAATTTTGCAAAAGGGGTAAAAAAGACCGATGCACTAATCGAAGCATATAAAGCCCAGTCGATCGATGATCACGATGCTGAACTTGCAGAAAGCCTCAGCGTTTTCGGGCGTGCCTATGAGCGCATTTACGTTGACGAGGATTCAAATATCGAATCAACAGAGCTCGATCCAAAGAATACTTTCGTCATCTACGACAATTCTGTAAAGCACCGCAAGCTCTACGCCGTCAACTACGAGCCGGTTTATGATGATAAGGGTAGGGCTGTCAAAGATCAATATGGCCTAACCATCATTGACCCGAGGACGATCCGGAGATACAAATACGCAGGTGGCAACCTCGTTCCGTCAGAGGCGGACGAACCCCACTTCTTCGCAGAGGTTCCAGTTATCGAGTTCCCGAACAACAAGCGGTTAAAAGGCGACTACGAATCGGTGCTCACCCTTATCGACGACTACGACATTCTCCAATCTGACCGTATTACCGACCGCGAAGAATTAGTCGATGCCATTCTTGCTTTCTATGGCGTAAAAATGACAACCGAAGACAAGGAAGACATCAAAAAGAAGCGGACGGTCGGTTTGCCTGCCGACGCCAAGGGGGAGTATATCGTCAAAGATGTCGACGAGGCCGGCGCGGACATTCTACGCCAGACCCTAGCTGCCGACATTCACAAGTTTTCAATGACACCCGACCTAAGTGATAAAGAGTTCGCTGGCAACAGCTCTGGTGTAGCAATTCTCTACAAGCTGGTTGCTTTCTTCTGGAATGTGGGCATCAAATCACGTTACTTCGAGGCTGGACTGAGAGAACGAGCGGTGTTGTACTCTCGCTTCCTCAAAACGAAGTCGAAGATGGAAGAGCTTAAGAGTTCAGATGTCGATGTGGTATTCAATAGCATACTCCCGAAGAACGACTTGGAGACTAGTCAAATGATCAATAATCTCGTTGATATTGTGAGTAAAAAGACCCTCGTTCGCCAGCTTTCGTTCGTGCCAGACGCCGAAGAGGAAATTAAGAATGTCGAGGCTGAGGCCGGCGCGAGAATCGATGATAGCGAGTTCGGCAAAAATGAACCGGACGATCAGAACAAGATTCACGCCGACGATAATCCACTCGAAGTGTAGGAGACGTAGATGGCGTTGAGACGACGGACAAGCGTATATTGGGAGAAGCGGTCGATCGAGCGGTTGACCGCCGCCGAGCGCGCCTCGAACCCATATATCAAGCAGGTGTTTGGGGTATATGATGAGGCGCGACGCAAAACCGTCCGCGACATCAAGGCGCTCTATACGAATTACTACAAAGGCGACGCCGGCTTCGATATGCAAGCACTTCGCTCTATCGCTCCAAGTGGTGATGTGTGGCGTTTTCATGAAGAGATGAAAAAGCTCGGCCTTTCAACTTATCTACCCGAAGCCTACGCCGGCCGGATGACGCGGCTCGAACTGCTCAACGCTCAGATGTGGGGCGAAATGAAAAAGGTGGGGCTGAAACAGAACCTTATTCAAGCCAAATCTCACGCCGCCACCATCAACGACGCCTTCAATAAGACCGTGTTTGACACCGCCAAAGGGCTCGGCGCTACACCGTCCTTTTCCAAGCTCAATACGAAGACCGTCAACGGCATCCTCGGCTCACGCTTCCAAGGCAAAAACTACTCTGACCGGATTTGGGCGAATACCGAGGTGCTTGCTGGCCAGCTCAAAGGCAAACTCGGCGTCGCCATCGCGTCCGGCCAACCGCCCGCCAAAACCATCCGCGAGATTCAACAGCGCTTCGGCGTTGGCAAATACTACGCCGAGCGTCTAGTGAGGACTGAGACCAACTACTTCGAGAATAAAGCCGAAATCGAATCCTACGAGTCGATGGGGATCAAGCAATTTGTATTTGTCGCCACACTCGACGGCCGCACGAGCGAAATCTGCCAAGAACATGACGGCAAAATCTACAAAGTCAGCGAAGCCAAAGCCGGTGGCAACTATCCGCCACTCCACCCTAATTGTCGCTCAACCGTCCGTCCATATATCAGCAAGGACTACGAGCCGGAAGCCCGCATCGCACGTGACCCACGCACTGGCCAAAACCAATATGTCTACAACCAAACATACCAACAATGGGCAAAAGCGAATGGGGTTGTCGGTGTTGCGCCGTCTCTCGCGCCATCATTCGTGCCCGATGGTAGCAACCCCATTCAATACAAACTTGGTGATCAACATTATCAGAGGATGGGCGATATTCTCGCCGATGCGCCGCAGGCCGAGCGTGATCTCTATTATGGTTTCGAGAACGAGCTGCGCATCGCCAATCCGCTTTATGGTGGGCACGCCAAGTTTGTGCCAAACCAAGGCGTGAAGTTTGACATACTGGCGGACTCAAAGGGTTCGAGATATTCATCGCCATACCAAACTGTCTTCCATGAACTCGGACACGGTATCGACTTTGTTGCCGGTGGCAATAAAGCCCCATTTTCACATACCTACAAGAATGGGTTATTTGGTCGCACGCTCAAAGAAGAAGCGAGAAGGATTGTCGATGCCGTCCAGAATAGGGCGCAACCGAAGTCTGTGGATAGCTTCATCAATCCGGCAACGCGCACCCAAGCCTACGATAAGCTATCGAAGAGCCTTAGACGGGTTAAGGCGAAAGACCAAACGTTTATCTCGGATATTTTCAGTGGAGCTACCACAAATCGCGTAAAAGGCATCTCGGGGCATCCGACAAGCTACTGGGGCAAGCCTGCGAACCTGCCCGCCGAAGCCTTTACTCAAATGTTTAGCGCCAGCGTGGTTAATTCCAATGGTTTGAAGTTGATAAAGCAGTATTTCCCTAAATCCCACAAGGTTTATAGAGAGATGATAAAAGAAATGTTAAGTGGTAAAATATAGTTATGGACGAGAAGGTATTAAAAGCCATTGAAGCATACATTGACAAGTTCGGAGAGCCTCTACCCGTAGACTTCCCGACACGGCTCGATGATGCCAACAATGATAATGAATGGGTGCGGGTAATCCAAAAAGCCATCGACGACAACAAGCCATTCGAGCCGGAAGGTGTCTTTGACGAATAATGTTTCCATTTTTTCCAAGCTTGTGATATAATTGATTTAGATCATTCGCGACTCGTTGGAGTTTAATCCACGGGTCGTTTTTTAACGACTTGCGGCCTGACTTTATCGGGCCGCGTTTTGGTTTAAAAAACCAAGCCTATCGATGGCGTTAAACGAAAGGAAATCCTATGGGAGATTTAGCTCCAAAGGACAAAAACCAAGACCCTACTGGCAGCACACCGCCCGCTGACCCAGAGAATGGGGGAGAAAATGAAGGCGGAAACTCAAAAACTTTTTCTCAAGAAGAGGTCAACGAGATTGTTTCGAAGCGGATCAACGAGGTTAAATCGAAGTCCGAGGAAACGATTGCGCAGAAAATCCAAGAGGCATTAGTCGAACAGGAAAGAAAGCAAAAATTGTCCGATGAGGAGAGGTTGAACGAGGAGCGTAAAGCTCGTAATGACGAGCTTGCGCAGAAGGAGCGCGACATTGCACTCCGTGAGAACCGTGCAGATGCACGCGAACTTTTACAGCAGAAAGGTATTAGCGCTGAACTTGTCGACTTTCTTGTCGATGCTGACGCGAAAAAGACGACCGAGAATATCGAGGCGTTTGCGAAGGTGTTTGATAAGGCGGTCGAGGCGTCGGTGGAGAAGAAGGTTGCTGGCAATACGCCAAAAGACACAAATCCCGCTGGCAAGCCTTCCGATGGTGGCAAGAGAAGCACTGCCGATTTGCTCTACAAAAAGAAGTAATTAAGGAGATAAAATGATTACTTTAAAAGACGCAAAACAATTATCGCAAGATAAATTGACCGACGATGTTATCGATGAGTTTGCAGCTTCCCCCTTAATTAACAGTCTTCCTTTCGATGATACTGTTAAGGCGCAGGGCGGCAAGTCTCTAACGTATTCGTATAACCGGGTCACGACTCAACCTACTGCTGGCACTCGTGCCATCGGTGGCGACTACGAAAACCAAGAAGCTAAAACGACCCAGCAACATGCTAATCTCAAGATTATGGGCGGTTCTTACACTATTGACCGCGTTATCGAGAATGACGAGAAGCAAGTTGTTAGCGAGGTGGAGTTCCAGTCCTCTCAAAAATCCAAAGCGACTGTGGCCGAGTTCCACAACCTCCTAATCAACGGGGATTCTGCGACCGACGAGAAGCAATTTGACGGCATTAACAAGGCTGTCACGGGTTCTACCACTGAAGTTGTTCCGAGTGAAGCTATTGATCTTTCGACTGCTGAGGCTGTCTCTGCTAACTACAAGAAGTTCTTGTATTCGTTGCGCAAGATGGTTGGTAAGATGAGCGGCTCACCGACTCACTTCTTGATGAATAGCGATCTTTACACTGTGTTTCAGACGGTTGCCGATTTGGTGCCAAGTATCAACTTTACGCGAGATGAGCTTGGGAATGAAATTGGTCACTATGGCTCGGCTGTTTTGGTGGATATGGGCGATAAGCCCGGCACCAGCGATCCGATTATCGCAAATGACGGGGCTAATGGTACGAGCCTTTATGCTATTCGTGCGGCCGAGGATGGCGTTCATGGTGTGACACCGGACGGCAGCAACATCGTCAAGGTCTACCCGCCCAACATGGCTGATGCTGACGCTCAAAAGCGTGGTTCGGTTGAGTTGGTCGCAGCGATTGCGGTTAAAGCTACTAAGTCTGTCGCTGCTCTAAGAAAAATCAAAGTAGCTTAAAGGAGGCAGGTATGAAAGCTATTATCAAAACTAAGGTTGCAGGCTACAACGGAGTTGCCGCCTGTGTGCCATTCGTGAATGGTGAGGCGGAGGCTGAAATATCCGAGTCGCAGCTCGCTTATTTCAAAAAGGCCGGTTATACGGTGAAGGTTGTAAAGCCTGATCCTGAAACTGGTGATGCCAAGGCTAATAAAACCGGAGATAAGGCTGGAAGGCAGGCGGAAGATAAAGCCAAGGATGGCGAGGGTGATAAGGGTGAGGGTTCTGAAGGGTCTGATCCGGAAGCAGACGCCACCAAGGGCGAGAGGTAGTTGGTAGGAACATGTCAAACGATCCTGAACAAATAAAAAGAATAATGGGTTTGGTGAAGCGGATAAATAAAGCGGTCGGCGACGATGAGCTTCTGCAATTTGTGGTTGAAGAAGTTGTTGACCGAGTGCTGCTTTACCTAAATACCGATATTCTGGAAANNAAATACCGATATTCTGGAAACTCGTTTGGAGCGGATCGTGGCCCGCATTGCGAGTGGCATGTTTAACCAAACGAACGCCAATGTCGAGGGTGGAGATGCGGACATCGCTATTCACTCCATCTCCGACAACGGCCAGTCCATCAGCTACTCGGACAAGGTAAAAAACTATCTTGCGACGAGCGAGGATGGCGAATTGTTTGGCGGTTTTGCCAAGCTGCTCGCACCATACCGGAGGATCAATGTTGTTTCCTGATGACGCCAAAAAAGCCATCGCCAAGTCGTTCTACGACAAGGTGGTGGAGATTTTGGAGAAATCGGAAACCATTGACGCCGAAGGTGGGGTTGTGAAAAGCGGAGAAACCGTCAAAAGCACCTTCAAAGGTAACGTTCGATTCGAGGCGCTGGGTAAAATCCAAGCCGAAATCGGACTCACAGACCAGATCGATATTGCGATTACTTGTGACGCTTCCACGGACATTGCCGTGGATGACCTGATGCAGTATGCAGGTATCAAGTATGTCGCGGCCGATGTGTTGCCGTATGACTCTCACATTATGATTGTGGGGCGAAAATGGCAGGCAGAGTAAAAATATCGATTCTGGGAGTGGAACGGTTGCAGACCAAGCTAGGGAAGATGGCGAGCTTGCCGGCTCTGAAATCTACAATGGGACAGGCTGTTGGACTCGTCAATGGCGAAGCCAAAAGCATCGTGCCGGTGGATTCCGGAAACCTGCGCAACTCCATCCACGGTTCTGTCGAGGCGGAAGCCCCCACGGAACTCGTCGGTAAGGTAGCAACTAGCGTCGAATACGCACCCTATGTGGAGTTCGGCACCAGTCGAATGGGAGCACAGCCCTTCCTTTGGCCGGCGCTTCGTAGGAGTCAAAAGCGTATTCAACAACTGTTCGCGGCCGCAGTATTAAGTGCCGTAAGGAAAGGAAGGTAGCGATGATTCAGCCGAAGAAACAAATCCAAGCAGCTCTTAAGGCTCTCGGTTATGAGACGAAGCAAAGCTCGCAGGATTCTGTGACTAAGGCGCCCGCTATCACTTTTCGGATCGACGACAATACGCCTCGCTACGGCCTTGGCAACGAGATCGTGGCACAGGACATCGTGGCGACCGTCGATATTTGGTCAACCGGTAGCGTGGAGGTGTCGGCTATCTTGACGAAAGTCGAGGAGGCGATGCGACAAATCAACTACCGGATGACCTACTCCGCGGACATTCCGCGTCCTACCGGAGCACTCTTTCACATCCAATGCCGGTTTTCGGCACTGGCGGTGTAAGACATCTTTGCTATAAAGGAGAATTATTATGGCAGGAACACAAACGATGGCGACTAGCCTCAAAATGACCAAGTCCGGCGACGAGACCGAAGATTTGGTTCTAAAGCATCTCCAAAGTATCGGTGAGCAAACTACTGAAACCGAAGAGATCGACGTGACTACTCTCGACAGCCCTAATCGCGCTAAGGAGTTTATTCAAGGGACTAAGGATGCTGGATCGATCGACATTGTTGCCAACAACTGTTTCGACGGTCAAGTTGCGCAGCTTCAGTCCGTGTTTAACTCAGGTGAAGTTCGCGAATGGACTGAGGTTTATCCGGACAACAAAGGCAAGTTGGTTTACTCCGCCTACATTTCGTCTTTCACTTTTGGTGAAGCGACGACTGATGGTTTGGCGACTACTAACTTTACCCTGCGCTTGACCGGCGCTCCCGTTTATACGGAAGGCGAATAGCCACTCTCGGGGCGGAGGTAAAATGCCCCACCTTACAAATTAATAAGAGGGATAAATTATGAAAGATCTACACTACAAAGCTAAGAATATCATGCGAGCCGAGAAGGAACACAAGCTTGGGTTTTACCAAGTACTTCAGAGTATGCAGAGTAATCTTGGCGTTTTTACCGTCTTTTTCTTGCTTACTGCTGGCGGCTACTCGGAGGAAGAGGCTGGAGAGCTAATCGATAATAAGCCGTTTGATGAAGTGTTGTTGCATATTGTGGATGCGCTGGGCGACGCGGGTTTTTTACCGGAAGCGGCGAAGGTGCAGATCAGGGCGCAGATGCAGAAGGCGCGCGAGCAGATTGCCGCAGCTTCACCGAGCAATGGCGAGAGCAGCGACCAAGAGCCTACGAAGTAGGTGTTCGGCCGCATGAACTTGATGAGCTGACAATTGGCGAGCTTTCTGACTGTACGCAGGCTTTTATTAACCGGCAGAGATCGGAGCAGCAGACACGAGATGCTCTAAACCATATTTTAGGCCAGTATATCGGCATGGCTGTAAATAGTCCGAAGAAATATCCCTCCAAGCCGCTTCTCTCGAGCAAGGACGAGAGTTGGAAGAATGTGTCCACCACCGACGCGCAGCGCATGCGCTACGCTCGCATCAAATACGGAAAGAATAAAAATGGCAACCGTTGATGAGTTGAATGTAAAGATTACCGCTAATGCTCAGAACTTTGATCGGCAGATTAAGGCTGTTAAACAGCAGCTGGGAGGGTTAGAGAAGCAGACGAAGACTTCGTCTATTGCGGTTGGTTCTGCGATGGGCATGATGGCTACTCAGGCGATCACGGCAATTGGCCGATTTGTATCTAGTACGATTGACGGTTTCGCTAATCTTGAGCAGAACTTGGGTGGCGCAAAAGCGATTTGGGGTGATTATAGTAGTTTTGTCACCGACAGGGCAACGAGTGCCGCCGATGCTATTGGCGTAAGCACAGACGCATATTTGTCGTATGCTAATAAGATTGGCGCTATTATGAAGGGTACGGGAATGGATACCGCTTCGGCTCTGAAGATGACGACTGATTTGATGCAACGCTCTGCTGATCAGGCTTCGGTTATGGGCGTGACTACTGCGACAGCTTTTGATGCGATTACTGCCGCTGCCAAGGGTAATTTTATGCTGATGGATAATATCGGCGTGAAGATGACGCAGACGAATATCGAGGCATATGCTTTGGAAAATGGATTGGCGAGAGTTGGGCAAGAAATGACGGAGGGCCAAAAAGTTGCGGCTGCGTATGCTATGTTTATGGATCGTACAGCTTATTCGGCCGGAAACTTTGCTCGGGAGGGCGCGACGACGGTTGCTGGAGCTCTTGCAACGATGCGAGCTCAATTCGATAATCTAAAAGCCGCAGTTGGCCAAGGTTTTGCGCCGGTCATTATGAGTGTTTCCAATATAATAAGGGGTTATGTGATTCCAGCCATCAACGCTTGTATTCCACCCATAGTCGCTTTTATTCAGGTGCTTGGTTCGGCTCTTTCGGCCGTCTTTGGCTTCTTGGGTAGCATATTTGGAATTAGTGGCGGTACGAATGCGATTGCCGATAATACATCAACTATCGCTTCCAACGTGAGCGATATTGGGTCATCGGCCGGGACGGCGGCCAAGGGTATTGATGGTGTGGCAAAATCCGCCAAGGCGGCGGCGAAGCAACTTGCTGGGTTTGATGAAATGAATGTTTTGCATAAGAAAGAGGTAGGCGGAGATTCGGGCAGTGGTGGATCGGCTGGCGGAGGTGGTGGCGTAAGTATTCCAACGATGGATTTTGGGGCTATTGGAGAAACGCCGACTGTTTTTGATAGTATCGGGAAGAGTGTGGAGGCGTTTAGAGAAAAACTACGACCGCTTGAGCCAGTTATCAGAGGGGTCGTGGCCGCTCTTGCTACTTTTCTGGCCGGACTTGCTTTCAAGAAGGTGGTGGATGTGGCGACCGCAGTAATAAAAACTTTGACTGGCGGATTTGGAAAGCTTAAGGCTGGCATTTTGGGCGTTTCCTTAATCGTTGGTGGAATCGTCATGATTTACGAGGCTATCAAAAATTGGGATCAACTCAGTCCTATTGTTAAGGTTCTCTCGGTTGCGCTTGGGGCGCTTACAATAGGCCTCGGGGCTGTATCCATAGCTGCAGGTGTCTTTGGCGTAGTTTCTGCGCCGATACTACTTATTATCGGTGCGATTGCTGCTGCTATCGCTCTCCTTGTCGCAGGTATCGTTCTCTTAATCCAGAACTGGGACGCGGTTTGGGCTACAATTTCGGCCGGATTGGGTTGGATCAATGGAAATATCATTCAGCCTATCATAAAGTTTTTTGAAGGTTTGTGGAGTGCTATTGTCTCCATAGTTGAGAAGATATGGGAGAGCATAGTCGCGGTTTTGACTCCGATCGTCGAGTTTGTAAAAACGGTTCTGATTGACCCGATTATTACGATTATTTCTTTTGTCGTTGAGGTGGTAGCGACAATCATGCAGAAGATTTGGGAGATTATCGGCAAGGTAATCGAAATTATAATTACATTGGTTAAGGTGGCATGGGAATCGATTATGTCAGTGCTGAAGCCGGTCGGAGAGTGGATTTACAACAATATCATTAAACCGATCGCAGACTTCTTTGCCGGTCTTTGGGAGGGGATCAAGAGTGTATTCGGCGCGGTCGGAGATTTCTTCAAGGGGGTGTTTACGACGGCGTGGAATAATATCGTTGGGGTTTTCAATGGTATCGTAACGTTTTTCCAAGGTATCTGGAACAAGATCAAGGATATTTTTGGTGGTATCGCCCAGAAGATTGGCGAAACGGTTTCGGGCGCCTTTAAGAGTGTTGTGAATGGTATACTCACTATTGTTGAGAATATCTTTAATGCTCCCATTCGACTTATAAATGGCGCTATTGATGTGATAAATGTGATCCCGGGCGTTAATATCGGGAAGATTGGCGAATTGAAGCTGCCGAGGATGGCGACGGGTGGTATAGTTTCGAGCCCTACAAGAGCGTTGATCGGCGAGCAGGGTCGCGAAGCTGTGTTGCCCCTTGATACAAATACTGGTTGGATGGATGAGTTGGCGGCCAAAATTGGTGGAGGTGGTCAGCCGCGAATAATCAAGTGGGAAGTTGATGGTAGGACATTGGCTGAGATTGTAGTTGATCATGAAAATGAAATGAGCAGATTGAGCGGCCAGAGTGTTGTAAATATATGAGACGTGATATAATCGGTGCATGGGAAAGAGATTTGATAAGTTTGCGGCTTGGGCCAAAGAGAGTGAGGCGAAAGCTAGGGAAAAACAGATAGAACGTAATACTACTTGCCCTAAGTGCAAAAGTAAGGAGATTCAGCCCGTCGGGAAGGATAAGGCTGGTTTTTCGACTGGCAAGGCGGTTGGCGGTGTGCTGTTGACTGGTGGCGTTGGTTTGCTGGCTGGATTTGCCGGCAAAGACAAGGGTGTTCAATTTTACTGCAAAGAATGCGGGCATATTTGGACGCGGCAAGCGTAAGATGGGTAAGTTTTGGGATTTTTTAAAAAAACAAAGAGGTGAGGTGCCATACGCGCACAATTCTATTGCGAACGGCTCAACGCCCTTTGAGCGTGAAGTCGTTTTGTTTGAGGATCGCAAGCAACACTATAAGGCATCGAAGAATGGATTATATCCTCCAGAAATCATTCTGCTTTTCTTCGCAGATAGTCATCCAAATCCAAAAACCGGTTATCCGTCCTATTATTGGTATAAGTACGGAGTGCGTGATGTTGACGCATTGAAGAAATCGCTTGAAGAGCGAGGTTTTATTAGTAGGGGCAGTGACGGCGTATGCCATACTACAAAGTTAGGAGAATTGGAATTGAAGGATAATGAGTTCATAACTTGGGCTCATCGCAAAGGCGCGAATATCGCCGGGATAGATGCTTGGAGCATTTTGAATATCATAAATAATGCGCCGGAAAAGATTGCCAAGTTTCCGTGGCGAGATAAAGTGTGGGCGTATATAAATAAATATCGCATTAGACATTTTAACGACCAAGGATTGTACCGCAACATGACGCATGAAATGGCAAGGTTCTTGGCTGATGAAGGCAAATACGAAGAAGCAATTAAGTTTCTGAAAGAAGTCGTGCAGTTAGATCGAGATGATCCGAGCATGCGGGGGGTAACCACGTCAATCCCGCGTACGATCGAAAAGTATAAACGTAAACTCGAAAATAGTAGTGTCACGAAGGGATCCGTAAAAAAATAACGCTTGTGATATAATAGGTTTAGATCATTCGCGACCTGTCGGTATAAAGCCGTGGGTCGCTTTTTTACCGCCGTAAGGCGCCGCCGAAGCTCGGAAAGGAACCGAAATGGCATACGATGGAGATTTGCTCAGGATAAGCGGTGTGAGCGTGGTTGGCCTGAAGACGTACAAGATAACCCGTGCGAAGTTGTGGGCTGATGCGGAGAGGAATATGGCTGGATCGGTGCGGGCGACGATGATTGGTATTTTTCCGAAGCTTGAACTTGGTTTTCGAGCGGGGCTGACGGAGGAACAGGTCAGTAGTATCTGCCGTTTGCTTGATCAGGCGTATTTTTCTGTGGCGTATTTTGACCCGAAGACAAAGTCGACGACCACGGCCAGTTATTATGCCGGCGATTATTCTGTCGAGTTGATGGATAAAGCGCGTGGGCTTTACAAAGAGTTTTCCGTGAACCTTGTTCCGGTGGATAAGGTATAGCGATGCCGATACCAGTTTCTGACGCATTCCGGCAGGCAATGAATGCTCCTGTGCGCGTCTTGAGCGCGAGACTGGTACTGCATCCTTCGCAAGATCCGGCCGATGACATTGAACTTTCGGATGGCGATTATATTATCAGCATGAAACTTGAGGAGGAAGGCGCGTATTTGCGGGAGTGCGCAAAGAAGTTGACGTTGAGGCTAAAGGTACCGGAGAACTCCGAGTATGGGATTGCCGAAGGTTTGCCGGTTAGCGCGAGTTTTGGTGCGCAGATTGCTGGCGGGGGTATTGAGTGGTGCGAGTGGGGAGATTTCACGATAGATAGCATTAAAGAGGATGAAGCGAAGCGTATTTATGAGGTGTCATGCTCGGATCAGATTTTGAGTGCGACGGATCATAAGTTTGAGGTTGGGCAGATCAGTTATCCTTGTACGATTGCGGAGTTGGCTCGGCAGGTCGCGACTATTATGGATTTGCCATTGGACACGAATGTTGACGAGCTGCCGAATGCGGGCTTTATGCTGAATGACGATATTTTTGAGAAGATTACGGATACGTCGTACAGGCAGATTCTGGCCGAGATTGCTGGGGCTACCGGCACAATGGCTTATGTGGGCCGAGGAGATAATTCGCTCGATTTCTTCCCGGTGCCGACGGATTATTCTGAGCCGGACGATGAGTTGGATGAAAATAGTATGCGGCAGTATAAGATTGGGCGATCTTGGGGCGCGGTGAATACCGTGATTTTGAGCCGGATGCCGCAGAATGATAACGTGTTCGAAGAGGATTTGGACAGTGTTGTGAGCGACGGGCGGACGGAGGTAAAGATTATCAATAATCAGTTGCTTGACGAGCGGCGCGAGGAGGCGGCTCCGCCATTACTGCGTGCTTTGCTTGGCTACGGCTACACTGCCATCGATACTGATACGATTGGTCACGGTTGGCATGAGGTGGGAGATGTGGTCAGAATTACAGTTGGTGGCCGCAGCACTACGACGATAATTACTAAGGTTGCGATCACGATTGGCAATGGCATCAAGGAGCATATTGTGGGGGAAGTGCCGAGCGATGAGGGCATCGATTACAGCAAAGCGGGTGGCATTAAGAGGACGATTTATCGCACGGAACTAGAAGTGGACAAGCAGGAGCAGTTGATTAAATCGATTGTACAAAGGCAAGATGAATCGGATGAGGCGAATAGCAATCAATTTACGCAAATCGAGCAGAGCTTGACAAGTATTGTGCATACTATACAGACCACCGGTGGCAATAACCTGATCAAGAATAGTGTGGGTTTTGCCAAGGATGGCGAGGGCAACTTAACCGAGTGGGCGAGTTCGGGAGCAGTCGGGGCGATGAGTAGCCCGGAGAGCTTGAGCGCCGGCGGAATCAGCGGAAACGCGATAACTTTGGGGGCGAGTAGTTCGATTAGGCAGCGTATACCGGTGCGGGCAAGCAGTGAGACGATGTATAGCGTTGGGTTTCGAGTAAAGAAGGGGCGGTTCGGCAATGCGAGGATAAGTCTTGCGAATGGCAGCGATATGTTTGAGATCAGTTTGCCGGAGGGTGACGCGGATATTTTGTGGGAGGAGTACGGATATGTGGCGATGCGGCCTACAGAGGGGTATCTTGATCTAATTGTTGAAACCGATGCGGCGGTTACGGAGTTGGCGGTTACGGATTTGATGATGAATCTGGGTGATATGGCAACGGGCTGGCAACAGGCGGCGGGCGAGATTATGAATGATCAAGTGGTTTTGGACGGCAACGGCATAAAAGTGAAAAGTAGCGTTTACAATGACTATGTGCTTATTACCCCGCTGGAGTTTGCTGGCTATTCTGATGCCAGTGGAACGCTCCAAAAAGTGTTTACGGTGAATCGCGATACGACGCAGATGCAAAAATTGCAGGTGCGTGATCAGATAACGATGTTTCCGATTAAGATGATACCGATCAAAAGTGGTGCGCGATCCGGAATGGCTTTTGTCGCAACGCAGGAGGGGCAATAACATGGCAACGAGTGGTGCGTTTGAATCAAGTTATGCGAGCGGCGTTGACTCTGGTTATCCTGCGAAGCTGCGAACGGAGTGGAGTAGGACGGAAGTTGATACGGCCGGAAATCGCAGCAAGATTCATTACCGGATGTTCGCGACGGGCGGCACGATAACGCAGGCGAATATTCAACTGCGAGGCGCGTGGCTGGAGATAAATGGTTCGAGAGCGTTTACGCAGGGAGGTGTGTTGACTGTTTATAATGACACGACTGTTGCCGAGGGTGATGTATGGATTGGGCATAATGGTGATGGCACAAAGACGTTTAATATGAAATCCGGCGGAGCGTTTTATTACAGCGGTCAGAACTCTTCGGGTAGTGCGGATTTCACGCTTGATACGATTGCGAGGCAGGTAAATATCGGGAATGTGAGCGGGACGTTTAATAGTCAGACGGTTAGTGCAAATATAAGTTGGACGCTGAATGGCAACAGAGTGGATTTGAAGCTGGAAGCTATAGGCAAAGATCCGTTCAAGCGTTGGAATAATTTGAGCGGCAGTAGTGGAACATTTACGCTAACGGCGGCGGAAATTGACGAGATTGAGAAGTATGTTGCGAATTCTAATAGTACTTTGCTGCGTTGGACGATTACGACGGTTATAAATGGCGAGGATAGGTTTATGAGTTGGAGGGATACGACTTTTCAAATCACGAACAGTAATCCGGTTTTTAGCAATTATGCGTTTTCCGACACTAATGTCACTACGACGGCGATCACTGGCAATAACCAGTACCTAATACAGGGTGTCAGCACCTTGGGCGTGAATATACCTGCAGGCGCTTCGAGCGCTCTGAACTATGCTACGATGAAAACATATTCCGCGACTTTTAACGGTAAAACCGTGAATGTGAATTGGAGTGCGAGTGCGGTAGCGATTGCGATGGGGGCGCACGATATTGCGAATAACGGCACTTTGAGCGTGAGGGCGGTCGATAGCCGCGGTAATCAGACTACTGTAAATAAGACTGTGAACGTGGTTCCATATACTGCGCCAACTGTTATTGCGAGAGGGGTGCGTCAAAATGACTTTGAAAACCCGACGACGATACATATTGAGGGGTCGATGTCGTTGATTTCGGTGGGTGGGGTGACGAAGAACGCTGTCAATGCGGCGAGTGGCGTGGCATATCGATACAAGGCAAGCGCATCGGGAGAATGGGGCGGCTGGGTGAATGTGGCGAGCGTTACCAACGCGCAGGGCAAGGTTAGCACGACGGACTTCGTCTTAAATCTCGACAACAACACCGAGTATAACTTTGAGGTGCGGATTACGGATAAGCTTCGCACAAGTACAACGCCCTTCAGTGTGAGCGTTGGAACCCCGATTTTTAGAGTTGGAGTTGACGGAAATGTGTATAATAAAGAGCTACGGATGCCGAACTTTGGCAATATGTACACGGGGATGGCGCCGCAGCCAGCTGCTGTATGGGACTTCAATAAGATGATAGAACCGCAGATGTACTGTTTAGACAGTAGCGCCAATATGGGAACGGCGTTAAATAAGCCGCCAACTTGCAGCTGGGGATTTCTGGTGGTTTACAGGCGTACGGACAGAGGAACAACGGGTAGCCAGTGGACGACCATTTTTCAGGAGTATATGGATTCAAGTGGTAATAACTGGAATCGCCGCGGACAGGTTGATCTGCGAACGGGTACGGCTACTGGGTTTTCGCCGTGGCTGCGCAACGATATACCGCCTATAAACACTGTGATTCTGACGAGCGACAATGTGAATCCGGCTTCGAAATGGGGCGGTGGGTGGATACAGTATTCGCCCGGCCGAGTGGTTCGTGGGTTTGGTTCGAATGGTACGACGAATTATGCTTCGGCGGGAGCGACGGGTGGTGCGGAGATGGTGGCGCTATCGGTACAGGAAATGCCGATACACAAGCACCGTTTGGCTCGGAATGATGCTGCGGGCGAGGGTGGTTATTTGCCAAGGTCTGGGTTTATGAA
>DBCV01000042.1:32825-32999 GCA_002293245.1 Candidatus Saccharibacteria bacterium UBA949
AATTATCACGATGCGGGGACGATGGATACGGCAGGTTATGGGAACTCGCACGAGAATCGCGACGCATTTACTGTCGGTTGTTATTGGAGACGTTCGGTATAAATCATAAAAGGAAAGGAATGAGATGGCATTGAGTAAGGAAATAACAAGTGAAATTGGGGTAGTGGCGGGGTA
>DBCV01000041.1 GCA_002293245.1 Candidatus Saccharibacteria bacterium UBA949
ATCGCCTACGGCGATGCAGCCAACACCGGAGGCACCATTAGAACCTGCAACCAGGCCCCCAGCTCCAACAACTGCAACAACCAACTCCTCGTCAATGGCCCCATCTTCGCCAAAGACCTTAAACTCCTAAGAACAGCAGGCTCCGGAGTAGACAACACCCAAAGACCCAGCTGCAGCCAAGGAACTATAAACAGCTGCACCAGCTCTAACCAAACCCCACCCAACCCAGGCGGACAACCACAACCAAACAGCAACAACAACCAATCCAACACACCAGCCGAGATCTTTAACCTAAGACTAGACGCCTACCTATGGGCCTACCACCAAACCGAACAATACGGCCAAGCCATTACCACCTATACCCGTGAAGTAGGGCCGAGGTTGTAGAGCAAAGCAATAAAAAAACTCCTTTCGGAGTTTTTTTATTGTCAATTACCGCTTACTAAACTGTTCCCTCTTGCGGGCAGAACGTAGGCCGTAATGCTTGCGTTCTTTTTCGCGCGGATCGCGCTTCAAAAGCCCGGCTTTTTTGAGAACAGGCCGTAAATCGGCAGCTTCCAATAGCAAAGCCTTGCTAATAGCTAGCTTGATGGCATCTACTTGGCCAGACAAGCCGCCGCTAGATACGCGGACGCTAACATCGTAGTCCTTTTGTTTGCTGGCAATCGCCAGCGGGTCAGTAATCTCGGCCAGTAGCGCCTTGTTTTCGCTCAGGTACTTCTCGGCCGACTTGCCGTTGATGGTTATTTCTCCCTTGCCCTTGGTAATCCGGACTCGAGCAATCGCACTCTTGCGGCGCCCTAGGCCGTAACTATATTTTTTGGTAGCCATTACTTAGCCTCCTTCTTGTTTGCCTCGGTCGGCTTAACGCTCACAGGTTTCGGTTGTTGAGCGGTGTGCGTATGCTCCGCGTCAGCGAAGATCTTGAGTCGCGCCAGTCTATCCGCTGCCAGTTTGTTGCGTGGAATCATGCCCTTAACCGCTTCGTAAATAATCTTCTCTGGCGCTTCGGCCCTCAGGTCGCCCAGCGTCTTTGATTTGATATTTCCGGTATATCCACTGTGTCGGTAATACATCTTGTCCGCCTCTTTGTTGCCAGTTGCCTGGACCTTAGCGGCATTGATCACTACGACGTAGTCGCCGCCATCCGTGTGCGGGGTAAAAGTCACTTTTGATTTGCCAGTTAGATAGTTTGCGATAACTGTAGCCACGCGACCCAGAGTATTCTCGCTGGCATCAATCAAAATCCACTCTCGTTTAATATCAGCTGTTTTTTGCGAAAAAGTTTTCATTTCGCCTCCTCTTTCTTCTTTTCAACTTTTGGCGCTGCTGGTTCAGGTTTTCTATCTACAATCTCGTCCACAAAACCAATTGTTGCCATTTCGGAATTGTCGCCGCGGCGAATTCCAGTGCGTTCGATTCGCAGATAGCCACTATCGCGCTTGATCTGCGGCGCAACAACATCAACCAAGTGGTTGCCAGCCTCAATGTCATTCAAGCGGGCAATTACTAATCGCCGGTTGGCCAAGCCACCCCGTTTGGCTAGCGTCACCAACTTTTCGGTTCCGCGCCGCATTTCTTTGGCTTTTGCCAAAGTTGTCGTAATACTGTGATTTACCACTAGCGAGCGCATCAGACTGCGCATCAGCGCCTGTCGCTCGTCGGTTTCCCGCCCGAATTTTCGTCCTTTATATCCGTGCCGGTGCATATTATATGTTTAACTCCGTTAATTTTTCTCTGACTTCGTCTAGCGCCTTGCTGCCGAAGCCCTTTAGTTCGCGCAGGTCCTGCTCTGACAGGTTAACCAAGTCGTGAACAGTGCGAATATCATTGTTGATTAGGGCGTTAGTAGTGCGAGCAGTGAAACCCAATTCTTCGACAGGCTGCATTAAACCCGCATCGGCAGCGTCTTTGTCGAACGCTAAGCCCGGGGCCGCCTCTACTACCGTGCTGCCGGCCAAGGCTGTGTATTGATTTACCAAAATCGCAGCCGCTTCCTCAAAAGCCTCGCGTGGGGTAATCGTGCCATCGGTGTCAACTGTTAGTGTTAGCTGTTGCAAATTAGTATCTTTGCCGACCCGGGTGTTTTCCACGTTATATCGCACCCGTAATACCGGGCTAAACACTGCATCAAGCGCAATCATGTCGCTATGAACACGGTTCTCGCCAGCATCCTCAATAGTCAAATAGCCTCGCCCCGAGTCAACGACCATGTCTATGGTCAATGTCTTGTTCGGATCGTCAATGGTTGCCACGATCTGATCTGGGTTGCTAATTTCCACATCGGCAGATAGTTTAATATCTGCGGCCGTCACTGGGCCGACGCCTTTTTTCTGCAGCCGCAGTTCCACCGGTTCGTCCGAATGCGACTTAACATGGATATTCTTGAGATTCAGCATAATATCCACCGCATCTTCTTTGATGCCCGGAATCGTTGAAAACTCATGAGTAATACCATCGATCTTAAACGCCACAATTGCTGCTCCCTTGATGCTCGAAAGTAGCACTCGGCGCAAACTATTGCCCAGTGTATTGCCATATCCGTAGTAAAGCGGTCTAATCACAAAAGTTGTACTATTTTTGCCGTTGTCTGTAATGTCAGACAGTTCAGGGTTGTGAATAAGTTTTGTCATATCTTTCTCTCCTTTTAGCGTGAGTAAAACTCAACGATTAATTGTTCATTAATGCCCACCTCCGCTTCCTCGCGCTTTGGTGATCCCGTAATCTCGATCTTCATTTTGCCAGCATCGGCTTTTAGCCAGCCAACAGCCGGTTGTGATGTAGATGCAACGGTATCTTTTAGATTAGCAAAGTAAGTGTCCTTTTTGCTCTTCGGTCGGACTTCTAGGACATCGTTCGGCTTCAGCCGGATTGACGGAATATCGATCCGCTCGCCGTTCAGCAAAAAGTGACCATGGCCTACTAATTGCCGTGCAGCCCTGCGTGAAACCGCAAAACCTGCCCGATAAACAGCGTTATCTGCCCGGCGCTCGAGTAGAGACAGCAGGACGGCGCCAGTCTGACCCTTAGTCTTTGAGGCCTCGGCCACCAATTTAGCGAACTGTTTCTCTAAAAGGCCGTAAATCCGGCGAACTTTTTGCTTTTCGCGAAGCTGCGTTAGGTACAAGCTGCCCTTATTTCGGCTGTCACCATGTTGACCAGGAGCAGCAGACTTGCGCGCCATAACCTTGGTTGCCTTAGGGTGGAGTGCATAACCTTCGCGGCGACTTTGCTTAACAATAGGTGAAATATCGCGTGCCATTATGGTTTCCTCTCTCCTTTTCGACGCACACCACCATGCTGTATGGGCGTCACGTCTTTAATGCTATTGATTGAAATGCCAAATGCTGAAACGGCGCGAATCGCAGAATCGCGACCCAGGCCGACGCCTTTGACGAATACGTCCACAGAACTCATGCCAAAGCTAGTTTTTGCGACCTCGGCAGCCTTTTCGGTAGCGATTTGTGCTGCATAGGCCGTACCCTTTTTGCTGCCACGAAAGCCATTGGCTCCCGCGCTTCCGGACACCAAAACTGCACCAGATTTGTCCGTGAAGACTACGATGGTGTTATTAAATGTCGCCTGGATATGCAACTGCCCGCTAGCTACTGTTCGCTTGCGCTGCTTGGTTGTCTTGGCGCTTGTTGCGCTAACCTCTGCCTTGGCTTCCGTCTCGGTAGCTGCCGGGTTAGTTTTTGTTGAATTATCTTCTGCCATCATATTATCTCTCCGCTCCTATGTCTTGCTCGCAGCTTTAGGTTGTGCGCCACCAACTGCAACGGCTCGGCCCTTGCGCGTTCGTGCGTTCGTGCGTGTGCGCTGACCGTTAACCGGCAATCCGGATTTATGCCGTAGCCCTTTGTAGGAGTTGATATCCTTTAGGCGCTTAATATTATTGGTGACTTTCCGGCGCAAGTTGCCCTCAACGGTGTATTTGTTGGAAATAATATCGTTGATTGCCTGCTCCTGAGCCTCGGTCATATCTTTTACCC
>DBCV01000045.1 GCA_002293245.1 Candidatus Saccharibacteria bacterium UBA949
GGAATCGGAGGGAAAACTAAAAGGCTCGGCTCGGAGTTTTGGCGAGTTTTCGCTGGCAGAGGCTGTAGACCATTGCGGAGACTTGGTGTTGCGCGGCGGCGGCCACGCCGCCGCCGCGGGGGTGACGGTGGCTAAGAAAAACTACCGAGCCTTTCGAGATGCTTGTTGTGAGTTTTACAACGGCTTGGGGCTAGAAAATCAGCAGCGATTCTTTGAAGTAGCGGAAGATGCCTCAANNGTTCTTTGAGGTGGCGGAAGATGCCTCGACGTCAAACGTCAAAGAATTAAATGCCCAGCTGTACAAGGAAATTAAGCAGTTAGAGCCGTTCGGGGAAGGCAATCCGGAGCCGGTCCTGAAGCTGGAAAATGTGTTGGTGCTTGAGGCGAGGTTGATGGGGCGGCTGCGCAACCACCTGCGCCTGAACGTGCGTGGGGCCGACGGCGGGATTATAAATCTACTTGCCTTTGATGCGCCAGAAGAATGGCGCGAGCTGGAAAAGGGCAGCAAAATAGATGTTTGNNGCTCCAGAAGAATGGCGTGAGCTGGAGAAAGGCAGCAAGGTTGATGTTTGGTTCAACCTATGCCGGAGTGAGTATAGAGGAATGGCGTCTATTGAAGGGCGGATTTTGCAGATAAAGCCTTGCATTTTATAGCTCCATCTGATAATATATCTACATTATGGCAATACAAGTAACAAGAAAAGATCAGAATGAGGCGAACGAAAACGTCATTCGCCGGTTTAACCGAAAGGTCCTGCAGAGCGGAGTTTTGGCCGAGGCTAAGACTAAGATGCGACATAGCAAGCCGCTCAGCAAGCGCGATCGGCGTCTGAAGGCGATCGTGCGCGATCAGCACAAGGCGGAAAAGGCCGAACGCATTCGCATGGGGCTAAAATAACAATGCTAGCGGGCGGGGTCCAAAACCAGCCGTTTAGGTTGGTTTTGTTAGGCCCACCAGGGAGCGGGAAAACTGTGCAAGGACAGAAACTGCGCGACGATTTCGGCTGGGTTTGGCTAAGCATGGGCGAATTGCTGCGACAAACCGGAGATCCGGGTTTGCAGAAGGTGATGGGAACTGGCGAACTAGTGGACGTCACGCTGACCAACAAGATGATGGCAGAGGCGATTCAGGTTGCTGCAGTTGACGGCAAGAATACGGTGGTTGATGGTTACCCCCGAGAAACCCGGCAAGCGGAAAACTTGGCAGAGCTCGGTCTGCTCCCAAACTTGGTCGTGATTCTAAATGTGCCGGAGCAGGAGATTCTGCGACGGCTCGAAGCGCGGGGCCGAGCAGATGACATTGACGAGAAAGCCGTGCGGCGACGGATAGAAGTGTTCTTTGACGGGATTGGTACAATCCGGGAATTGTTGGAGAATCATGGGGTTCCCGTGGTAGAGGTTGATGGCGACGGCACAATCGAGGCGGTGCATAAGACGATTATGCGCCTGGTGGTATAAATGAGCAGGGGAGCGGGCGAGGTGAACAGTGCTGCCCAGATTGCGGCAGCAAGGGAAGGTGGCAAGGTTTTGGCTGGAATCCTGCGCGCAGTGCACGCGCGTTCCCAACCAGGAACCAACGAACTGGCCATTGATGCCTGGGTCGCAAAAGAGATCGTCAGATGCGGAGCGGAGATTAGCTACAAAGAAGTGGACTTTCCGGGCGCAGTTTGCATTTCGGTAAACGACGAACTTATCCATGGCGCGCCGAAAGACTACGTGTATCGCGAGGGGGACAAAGTTAGTTATGACCTGACGATAACATATCATGGGATGCATATTGATGCAGCTTTTTCCATGATTATTGGCCAAGAAGAACCTAGCGGAGCCAAGGGCAGACTGCTAAAAATCACCGAAAACGCCCTACGAGCGGGAATCGCAGAGGTGAAAGCCGGCTCCCATACTGGCGACATTGGCAGTGCGGTAGAGAAAGTGCTAAAAGCCGGTAAACTAGGAATAATCCGGGACTATATAGGCCACGGAATCGGCACCAAGATGCACCAAGCCCCGGATATTCCCAACTACGGTCGCCGGGGAACAGGCGAAGAACTGCAAGTGGGCGAACTGATCTGTATCGAGCCCATGGCTAGCCTGGGCAAGGAAAAAACCGAAGTCAACCAAGAAGACGGCTGGACTGTATCCCTGAAGGACGGCAGTATCGGCGCGCATTTCGAGCATACAGTCCTAGTCTTGCCGGACGGCTACGAGGTTTTGACCGAGGGTGCGTTTTAACCGGCCGAGAGTGCGGACAGGCCCGCGAAAAAGGTATTGCTTTTTGTCGGAACTAGGCATATAATTAAGGGCAAAGTATAGGAAAGTTATTAGTACGCATCAGGAGGTACCATCATGCTCAGCTTAGGTAAAGAAATGTTTAGCAATGGTAAGTTTGCGCCACGCAACCCATTAGTTCGCCCAAGGTCCGCGGGCTTGCGCATACTGAAGACTCTCAGCAGCGCTAGCACTTGGATATTCACTCCCGCTGCTGTTCTTTCTTTACTGCTCCTGGTTTTGCTTTTTCCCGGCCTATTCTTTTCTATGAACGGGACTTCTTTTGCGGATTCTGGGGCGGCTTACGTTTATGATCTTT
>DBCV01000026.1 GCA_002293245.1 Candidatus Saccharibacteria bacterium UBA949
GATTGTGGTTTCGGCTGGTCCGCGCTCTCGCCGCTATATGCCGGCCTCGCGAGGCCGAGCGTTGCCGTTCGAAAAGAAAACCAGCAATATATTAGTGGTCGTTTCTGGTGAAGAAAAAGCCAAGGCCGTGGCTAAAAAGGCCGAGGGAAAGGAGTAGCCTATGGGACAAAAAGTAGATCCGCGCAGCTTCCGGCTCCAAACTAGCAAAGACTGGAGCTCAAAGTGGTTTGCGCGCAAATCAGATTTCAAAAAGTGGTTAGTGCAAGACGTCAAGATTCGCGAATTGATTGAGGGCCGGTTTAGGGAACGCCCAGCGATTGTGCGCATCGAGATCGAGCGCTCGCTGAATCTAACAACGATCAACATTTTTACCGCCAAGGCCGGTGCTGTGATTGGCAAGGCTGGCGCGGGTGTTAACGAAATCAAGGCTCAAGTGGAAAAGATCGTGGAAGGGCCGGTTCGGATTAACATCGAAGAAGTCAAAAAACCAGAGCTTTCCGCAAAACTGGTGGCCGAGAATATCGCCCGCCAGCTGGAAAAACGCATCAACTTCCGCCGAGCAATGAAGATGGCTATTCAAAACACCATGCACGCCGGGGCTAAAGGTATTCGGATTCAGGTGGCAGGCCGGTTGAACGGTGCGGAGATGAGCCGCAGCGAGAAGCTGATAGAAGGCTCGGTACCGCTGCACACCATTCGCGCCGATATTGACTTTCATGTGGCTCACGCGCAGACTCCATCGGCTGGCATTGTGGGAATTAAGGTTTGGATTTATAAGGGCGAAAGGGATTAAATACTATGTCAATTCTATCACCAAAGAAAACCAAATATCGCAAGTGGCGCAAGGGCAAGAACGACGGCGTGGCAACACGCTGCAACACGGTGGCTTTTGGCGACTGGGGCCTGATGAGCTTAGATAACGAGCGAATTACCGGCCGGCAGATCGAAGCTGCCCGCCAGACTATGACCCGGTTTATTAAACGCGGTGGCAAGATCTGGATTCGGATTTTCCCCCATGTGCCAGTCACCAAGAAACCGCTAGACGTGAAAATGGGTAGCGGCAAGGGCGATCCCCAGTTTTTCGTGGCCAAGGTAAAGGCCGGAACTGTAATGTTCGAAATCGCTGACGTGACGGAAGATGTGGCAAAAGAGGCCCTGCGCCTTGCGAGCCACAAGCTGCCGGTACGCACGCGAATTATTAAGAAAGAGGAGATTTAAGTTATGGCAAGGACACTAACAGGAGTAGTGACGTCTGACAAACGGGACAAGACGATTACGGTTACTGTAACCAGTCGTGAAACTCACCCGCTATACCGCAAGCAGTTTACGGTCACCCGTAAATATACCGCTCACGACGAAGCGAACGAGGCCGGTGCGGGGGACAAGGTTTTGATCAGCGAAACTCGACCTATCAGCAAGACCAAGACATGGAAACTTGATAAGGTCTTGGAGAGGTCCGTTGGCACGATTGAACTCAAAGAAGACGTGACCATGGAAAAACCAGCCGAAGAGCCGAAGGAGAGCGCGAAATGATTCAGGAAGAAACAAGATTAAAGGTCGCCGACAATAGCGGAGCCAAAGAGCTCGGAGTGATTCGAGTACTTGGTGGCACGCGGCGGCATTATGCCCGGGTGGGCGACATCGTCACGGCATCGGTCAAGGATGCCTCGCCGACAGGACAGGTCAAGAAAAAGGCTGTTGTTAAGGCGGTTATTGTGCGCACGGTCGGACAAGTTCGCCGCAAGGATGGGNNCTTTGACGAGAATGCTGCAGTATTGGTGAACGATGATAAAACCCCACGTGCAACCCGCGTGTTCGGGCCAATCCCCCGGGAGTTGCGCGAACTAGGGTTTACCAAAATTATTAGCTTAGCGCCGGAGGTACTATAATGAAAAGTATTAAAACTGGCGACACCGTCAAGATTATCAGCGGCAGCCACAAGGGCAAAGAGGTGAAAGTTCTGCAAGTCTTGCCCAAGAAGGGGGCAGCAATTCTGGAGGGTATTGGCGAGGGAACTCGACATATCCGCACCCGCCAGCTGGGCTTGAGTCAGGGCACCAAGCGCAGCATCCATGTCCCGCTCAGCTTNNCAGTCAAACCAAAGAGTTCAAAAAAGGAAACCGCCAAAGGAAAGGAGGATAAGAAATGAACAAGTCAAGCCAAAAACAACCAAGGCTGAAAGAGCTATACAAAGACACTCTCGTCAAAAAATTGTCCTCTGACTTAAAACTGGACAATGTGCACCAAGTGCCAAAACTAGAAAAGATTGTAGTAAGTAGCGGTGTTGGCAAGCATAAAGACGACAAAAAGATGCAAGAAACTGTGCGCAACACGATTACCAAGATAACTGGTCAAAAACCGATGGACAAATTGGCCAAGAAGTCAATCGCCACGTTTAAGATTCGCAAGGCTCAGGGCGCACCAATCGGCATAGCCGTCACTTTGCGAGGCGACCGGATGTACGAATTTCTTGACCGGCTAGTGAATATATCCCTGCCGCGAGTGCGCGACTTCCACGGCGTCAAGAGCGGAGCCTTTGATGCTCAGGGCAATTACAACTTGGGTATTCTGGAACAGTCTATATTCCCGGAATTGTCTTTTGAAGAGACCGTCACATTGCACGGGTTGGAGATTACATTTGTCATTAAGAACGGTAGCCGAGATGGCAGCAAAATGCTGCTGGAATACTTTGGCGTGCCGTTCGAGAAAACGAAAGGGGAGAGGAAGTAGCCATGGCCAAGAAATCTATAGTTTTTAAAGATGCTAAACGCCAGAAGATGTTCGAGAAATACCGCGAAAAGCGAGCCGAATTGAAGGCCGCTGGAGACCTAGAAGGACTGCAAAAGCTGCCGCGCAACTCTTCGCCAACGCGATTGAAGAACCGAGACATGCTAACAGGACGACCGCGCGGCTATATGCGCCGGTTTGGCCTGGACCGCATCAATTTCCGAGAAAAAGCCAGCAAGGGTGAAATCCCCGGCGTAACCAAGAGTAGTTGGTAGGAAGGGAGAAAGGATAAATAATATGTCATTACAAACAACAGATTCCATCTCAGATTTAATCACACGAATCAGGAACGCAATTGCCGTGGGCAAGAACGAGGTTCGGGTGCCGACGAGCAAGCTCAAAAAGGCTGTGGCCGAGGAGCTCAAAAAAGCCAATTACTTGACTGCCGTGGAGGTGGAAGAAGCCAAACCACGGGATATCCTGCACATCGTGATTAACGAGCCAGGTATGAGCGCGAATATCAACGAGATCGCCAAGGTGAGCAAGCCGGGCAAGCGGGTGTATGTGGGGGCTAATGAAATCCCGCTGATTCAATCTGGCCGAGGAATTGTACTAGTCAGCACATCCAAAGGCATTTTGAACGGATTTGCGGCCCGCAAAGCTAAATTGGGCGGCGAATTATTAGTGAAAGTATATTAAGGAAAGGAATAACATGAGTCGAATCGGAAAACTGCCAATTACTATCCCTAGCGGCGTGACAATCACGGTTGACGCTGGGACCGTCACCGCGACGGGCGCCAAGGGCACAGTAGTCGTGGCAAAGCAACAAGGTATTGACGCCAAGGTGGAAGACGGCAAGATTATCGTCACTCGGGCTGATGACGAGTGGGCCACAAAAGCCAAGCATGGCTTGCAGCGAGCACTACTCAACAACGCCGTCAAGGGCGTGAGTACGGGCTTCGAGAAGAAGCTAGAGCTAAACGGCGTGGGCTACCGCTTGAGCGGGGGCGGGCAGCAAATTGAAATGGCCTTGGGCTTTTCGCATCCAGTCAAGTATCAGGCACCGGCCGGGGTTAATCTGGCTGTAAACAAGATGGAGATTATCGTGTCGGGAATCGACAAGCAACTGGTTGGCCAAACGGCGGCCGAAATTCGGGCGCTCAAGAAGCCAGAGCCATACAAGGGCAAGGGGATCAAATATGCTGACGAAACAATTATACGCAAAGCAGGAAAGGCGGGTAAGAAATGAGCGGGTTAGAATCGAAAAAATTTAACGCGCGGTTGCGCAAAAACCGCACCCGGGCCAAGATTAGTGGCACTGCGGAGCGGCCGCGTTTGAGCGTGACGATCAGCAATCTGCATATATCAGTGCAGGTCGTTGACGATCAGAAACGAACGACTTTGGCGGCAGCGACGACTGTCGGGGCTAAATTGAAGGGCACCAAGACCGAAAAAGCGGCCACCATTGGCAGCGAGATTGCCAAAAAAGCTAAGAAGGCAGGTGTGACGCAAGTAGTTTTTGATCGCGGTAGTCGCAAATACGCAAAAAGACTCGCGGCTCTTTCGGAGGCCGCCAGAAAAGAAGGGATGGAGTTTTAGTTATGGCAGAGAATAATACAACAGACAAAAAACCGGCTCAAGCTGGGGTTGCAAAGCCAGAAGCCAAGCACGAGTTGAAGTTCGGGCTGGGTGGAAGTGGCAACGAAACTAAAGGCGATGGTCGCGATGCGCGAAACGACAGAGGGCCAAGGGGTGGCGGGATGCG
>DBCV01000035.1:0-781 GCA_002293245.1 Candidatus Saccharibacteria bacterium UBA949
GCGGGCGACGCTGTTCGCGGTTGAGCTAATACATGGAAGCGCGGGCAGAAACATGTTTTTTTTACAACACTTTCCTGCCACATTCCTGTTAAATATGTGGAAAAGTATCCGCAAAAACTATAAAAAACTATTGACATAACACGACCCCCCTAGTGTATAATATAAAAAGTAATAGTGGTGATATAAAAACTGTGGAGGAAATAGCAAAATGTCCGAACTGACAGACAAACAAGTCAAAAGACTCAAAGGCCTAATCCAAGAAGCCGAAGTCAACTTGGCTGCCGCAAAAGAGTTGCTGATTAGCGTCGTTGGCGACGAATTAGTGACAACTCCGCAACAAGCCGTTATGGACGAGCCGGGCGGCAAAGTAATCGAGGGCGTGTTTGACGGTCAGCTAATGATCGGTCCAGATGGCAAGAACTACCCAGTGCCAGCAAATTATGCCAGCAAATCCAAATTGGTAGAGGGCGATATTCTCAAACTGACAATTGATGATAGCGGCGCATTCAAATACAAGCAGATCGGTCCAGCCCCGCGCAAGCAATTGATTGGCACACTAGTCAATCACGATGGGCAGTATTTCGTCGAAGCCAATGGCAAAGAGTACAAGATCCTTCTAGCCAGCGTCACATACTTCAAGATTGCAGTCGGCAACCANNGAAGACAACCCCGATGCCACATGGGCCGCAGTCGAAGCTAGCTTATAATAAACACCCTAAACCTCCCGCAAGATCTGGGAGGTTCTTGGGGCGATACGTTTCGCGCATCCACCTCATTTCGA
>DBCV01000035.1:893-8011 GCA_002293245.1 Candidatus Saccharibacteria bacterium UBA949
AGGGATAGGAAAAAAGCGTAGTACCCGTTGTAAATAATACAACAACACTCCCTCGCCCGTGTGATATAATATAGGAAAATAGTGAGGTAAAAAATGAGTCAGGCGCTATACCGCAAGTATCGCAGTCGTAAATTAAGTGATGTGATCGGGCAGAAACACATTACCGACATCTTGGAACAAGCCCTAAAAACTGGGCAAATTGCCCACGCCTACCTTTTTTCGGGACCACGAGGCGTCGGCAAGACATCTATTGCGCGCATCCTGGCCCACGAAATCAACAGCTTTGAATACAGTGGTGAAGATTCCCACCTGGACATTATTGAAGTCGATGCGGCCAGTAACTCCAAAGTGGACGAGATGCGCGAGCTAACCGACAAGGTGGCAATTGCGCCAACTCGCGGCAAAAAGAAGGTCTATATCATTGACGAAGTTCACATGCTCAGCAATTCGGCTTTCAACGCTATGCTCAAAACACTAGAAGAGCCGCCCGAACACATTGTATTTATTCTCGCTACAACCGATGCTCACAAAGTCCCCGTCACGGTTCTAAGTCGGGCTCAGAAATTCGTTTTCCACCTTGTGGCGCCCGAAACAGTGGCCGCACATCTAAAAATGATTGCTAAATCTGAAAAAATATCGATTGATGAAGCAGCTTTAGCGCTAATCGCCGAACGCGGAGGCGGCAGCGTGCGTGACAGTATTACCCTACTCGACCAAGTGCAGAATCTGGCCGAGGCAGAAGCTAGCGGCGGGAACACCACCATCACTCGGGAAAAACTGGAAAGCTATCTGGGCCTGGCAAACGTAGACATGGTTAAAAAGCTTCTACAGGCCTACGTTGGCGGCAATAATACCGAAGCCATAGGGCAAGCCGAAGAGTTCTTCAAGTCTGGCTTGACGCCGGAGGTTGTTGCTGGGCAGTTGATTCGGGTGATTCTAAAAACCGGCGCTAGCGGTGGCGAAAAAGCCGCCAAGCTGTATCAGCTAGCAGATAAATTGACCGAGGTCGGCAGGTCGAACTATCCTGAAGTAAAATTATTAGCGGCGCTGGCGGGTTAATGATGAAAAAAAGGTCACAGACAAACGACTCAGCCAATCCGCCTGGCTTTGACTGGGATCAGTTTTTGGCTGGCATCAAGAGCAAGAGTGTGCCGTACTACGCTATTCTAAGTAAATGTGAGCACGAAGTAGCGGAGGACTGTCTAAAAATCTATACCAGGTACCCGTTCTACAAAAAGAAGTTAAACACAAACCGTTTTTTGGACCTAGTGCGCGAGGAGCTTTCCGCTTCGCAGCCGGCTTTTGCAGAAACGGCAGTAAATATAATCGACAGTAAACCACGGATTGAGGACGAGGTTATGGCCAAGGTAGCTGCTGTAATGGGCGGTGGCGAGGTGGTGGAGAATGGCTAAAGCCGCAAAAACTAGTTCAAGCGTTAGTGAAAAAGATGCGGCTGGTCGTATTCCGCCGCAAAATCTGGATGCTGAAAAAAGCCTGCTGGGCGCAATCCTGATTGACGAAGAAGTTTTGCCAGACGCCACCGAGATTGTTAAAATCCAAGACTTTTACGACCAGGCTAACCGAATGGTTTTCGCTGCCATGGTCAAGCTGTATGAACACCATAAACCGGTAGATCTCCTGACGGTAACTGATGAATTGACGAAGAGTAAAGACCTGGCCAGCGTGGGCGGAGCGCCGTATCTAACGGAACTCACCAACTACGTTCCCTCCTCTGCTCATTCCAAGGCCTATGCCGAGATTGTGGCCAAATGCGCTGTGCGGCGCAGACTAATCAAAGCCAGCACCGCAATTTCAGAACTTGGCTACCAAGAAAGCGATGAAGTTGCTGAGGCGCTGGGCAAAGCGGAAGCAGAGTTATTCAGCGTTTCCGATCAGTCGCTCAAGACCGATCTGATTAGTCTAAGCTCGATTCTGGACGAAAGCTTTGATCGCCTGGAAAACCTACACGAAAATCGTGGCAGCCTGCGTGGCCTGAAAACTGGTTTCCGCGACCTTGACAACAAAACTGCTGGCTTGCAAAAATCAGACCTAGTTATTTTGGCTGCTCGGCCGGCGATGGGCAAAACTACACTGGTGACGAACCTTGCATACAATGCAGCCACTATCAACAAAAAAGCGGTGTTGTTGTTTGAGCTAGAGATGAGCAAGGAGCAGCTAGTTGACCGTATGCTAGCGGACGCCGCAGAGGTTGATTCTTGGAATATCCGCACTGGCAATTTGAGCGATGAAGACTTCGGCAAAATTAGCGATGCCATGGGTGAGCTTTCGGAGATCCCGTTGTTTATCGACGATACGCCTGGACTGACCGTTATGGAGATGCGCACCAAAGCCCGGCGAGCGGCGCACGACGGCGAGCTCGGGCTGATTATTGTTGATTACTTGCAATTGATGCAGGGCAGCGGCAGCGCCAGATCCGATGGCAACCGAGTGCAGGAAGTCTCAGAAATCTCCCGTGGGTTGAAATTGATTGCCCGCGAGCTGAATGTGCCGGTAATTGCCTGTAGCCAGCTTTCCCGCTCGGTGGAGTCTCGGGTGCCGCAGATTCCTCAGCTTTCCGACTTGCGCGAATCCGGATCCATTGAGCAAGACGCCGACATCGTAATGTTTATCTATCGCGAGGATTACTACAACCCGGAAACGGAGCGACAGCATATCACGGACTTGATTATCGCTAAGCACCGCAACGGACCCACCGGAAAGGTCGAGCTCTACTTCCATCCGGAACGGCTACGATTTATGTCGTTGGATACTACTCACGGCGAAGGGGGCGGGAACTGAGCAAACTAAAAATCGCAAATATCGCCGTAAACAAAGAAAAGGCATTACACTATGCGATAATTGCGCTGTCCATAATTTGCGTAAACCTACTGCTCATGGCTTTTGCTGGCGAGTCTCCATTCCAGCCCAATATATACAATTCCTATTCCCTGCAGGCCGAATCCTGGCTGCAGGGCCGTTTGGACTTAGGGCAAAACTATGAACACCTAGAGATTGCCACATTTCAGAACCAGTATTTTGTGAGCTTCCCGCCCTTTCCGTCCATAGTTATGTTGCCGTTTGTGGCGATTTTTGGGTCGCAGACCCCAGACCATCTTATCGTGCTGGCCGCGGCGGTTATTGCGTGCATTTTTGCATACAAATTAGCTATTGCTTTGGGCCAGAAGAAAAACAAAGCGCTATTCTACAGCCTATTCCTCTGCGTCGGCAGCAATTTCCTGTTCGTTTCTATGCGGGGCGGCGTTTGGTTTATGGCCCAGGTGTTCGCATTCGCCTTGACCCTCGCTGCTTTTTACTATGCCGCCAAAAAAGACAGCAAACCGGCACTCTCGCTGTTCTTGTTTTGCTGCGCGCTGGGCTGTCGGCCGCTGAGCGTGATCTATCTTCCGCTTTTACTATACCTACTATATGATAAACGGCACACGATTCTAGTTAATCTCAAAAAACTGGCGATTGCCGCCGCGCCCGCCGTCTTGTTGGGCGCATTCTATATGCTACTGAACTTCCTGCGTTTTCGCAGCATTTTTGAATTTGGGCATAACTACCTGCCGGAGTTTGTGGATGCCGAGCATGGGCAGTTCAGCCCGGTCTATCTTGCCGATAACTTGGCTAACCTCTGGCGCTTGCCGCAAATCGTCGATGGCCAGCTGCGGTTCTACCAGTTTGATGGCACGGCTTTTTGGCTGGTTAGTCCCATCGTCATCACGTATCTTTTTACGCTGATTCGCCGACTTGTGCAGTGGAAAAAGATTAAAAGGCGACAACTGATTATTTTTGCCGCTATCTTTGCTTCGCTCGCTGCCCACTTGGTTCTGCTTTGCCTGCACAAAACCATGGGCGGTTGGCATTTTGGCCATCGCTACACGGTTGATATCCTACCAGTGTTGTTCCTGGGTCTTTTGCTCCAAGACCAAAAAGACGACAACCACGCCGCCCTGTTGTCCGTGCCGCTCTTCGCCATCGGCATGATCACCAACGCCGTCGGCACGATTTTTCTCTATCTCAACCTAGACTACTTTGTATGATATAATTAACAGCAGTAGCGGAGGAGGAAGAATAGCGAAGGTGTTAGTATCCAAAAAAACGTTGATGAAGATAGGCATAGCGGTGCTGATTATCGCGGCGGTTTGGTTGCGCGCGTTAATGCTATACGAAGTCAGATACGACATGGAGACTTTTTTGTTGCCCTGGTACGAGCACCTCAAAGATAGCGACATCTCGGGGATTCTAACCGTTCCTAGCGATTATAACTTTATATATATCTTCCTGATGTGGCTATTGACCCGCCTGCCCATATCGCCCGTAGCTGGAATCAAACTGCTGACATTCATTTTTGACTTTGCCCTGATCGGCCTGGTCTATCACATTGTGCGCACACTTGCGCGGAAGAATGGCGCGAGACTTGGCCGCCCAGAATGGTCCAAGCTGGCTGTCTTGCTACTATTTATCCCCACGCTATTGTTTAACGGCGCATTTTTGGGCCAATGCGATATGATTTTTACCTTCTTCTTGCTATGTTCATGGTGGACAATCACCCGTGGCCGACCGTGGTTGGGTTGGACCATGTTCGGAATTGCTCTGGCGTTCAAGCTGCAAGCAGTTTTCTTCTTGCCGTTTTTGGGCTATTGGTGGCTTACGCACAACAAATTGGAGCGCTCGACCGACTGGCGCCAGAGCTTGCGTAAGAACCGGAAGATTTTCGCGCCGATTGCATCCGCGCTGGTATTTTTGCCGCAGGGCATCGCGACAGCCATGTTGGGCGGGTCATTTTGGCAGATGGTGACAGTCTATACTAATCAAGCTGGCCAGTACAGCGACCTATCATTGCACGCGGTGAATTACTTGAGTCTGATTAACGCCAAGGAAAACAGTCATTTTGCGCAAACACTCTTGACCTTCGGCCTTGTGGTTCTGATCTGTATCGCGATAGGTTTCGCACTATTTGGCAAGAAAACTAATCAAAAAGAGCGGTATATTTTACCCCTATTGCTCCTTACCGCCGCGCCATTCTTTTTGCCACATATGCACGAAAGATATTTCTTTACAGCAGAGATTTTTGCCGTAGTATTCGCCTTTATCTTGCGGGAACGTTGGGCGGTGGTTGTGGCGTTAGTTTTGCAAATTACCGGACTAGCGGCAAACATCGGGATTTTCTTGGACAGTGAGACATACTATGCCATTCAAGAAATATGGATTTGGCTAGTCATTCTGCAATTCAGTGTGATTGCGTTTTTGGCGTACAAGCTATTTCGATCGCCGCCAGCCACAATCTCCCCGCGAGAAGCTTATGACGCGAGGCGATGAAGGGATGGTCAAGAGCTGACCCACATGCACTTTTTTGATTTCAGCCCTGCGATACTCTATTCTGAGACGATGAGAGTTGAATTTTTCTTCGTAATAAGAAAAAGAGGAGATACTTCTCCTTGCGGCTTCGTCTCAGAATAGACGTATGAAGGGATGAAGAAAAAATGTAGATGGGTCAGATATGCTATACTACAAACATGCACGACTCATGGAAACCATTTTTACAGGAAGAGTTTAATAAGCCCTACTTCAAAGAATTAGCAGCATTCCTGCACGATGCCTACGAGAAACAAACCATCTACCCACCCAAGGCTCAAGTTTTTTCGGCATTCACAACGCCCTTGTTGGATATAAAGGTCGTAATAATCGGCCAAGATCCATATCACGGACCGCGCCAGGCCCACGGTCTATCGTTTTCCGTAGCTCCCGGCGTGGCGGTCCCGCCCTCCCTCCAAAACATCTTCAAAGAAATCGAAGACGATATCGGCACTAAGCGGCCGAGCAGCGGCTTCCTGAAACGTTGGGCCGATCAAGGAGTCTTCCTCCTGAACAACACTCTCACAGTTCAAGCTGGCCAAGCTGGCAGTCATCGCGGTAAAGGTTGGGAAGAATTCACCGCCAAGATGATAGAAACCCTCAACAAAGAGCGCAAAAACCTAGTTTTTCTTCTCTGGGGTCGCGATGCCCGGAGCAAAAAAACCATGATCGACGAGTCCAAACACCTTATCCTTGAATCCGCTCACCCCTCGCCCTTCTCGGCTAACCACGGATTCTTTGGCAATAAACACTTTTCCAAAACCAACACATATCTCAAACAGCATGGTATCAAAGAAATCGAATGGTAAACGCCCGAGGTTATTTTGAGATCATACTAGGACCGTTAAAATACTACAACTCTGGCAGCAACTATGGCGATGGGCATATGAGAAAAATAGCCTCTGGTACTTCCGACTTACTTCCTCAACCCCAGTTTATTCACTGTATTCTTGTAGGTGGTGAAGTTGGTTTTCTCTAGGTATTTGAGTAGTTTCTTTCTTTTGCCTACCATTTGCATTAGTCCTCTTTGGGCCATGAAGTCATGTTTGTTAGACTTTAAGTGATTAGTTATCTCATTGATTCTTGCAGTTAGGATAGAAACCTGTACTTCAGGAGACCCTACATCGTTCTTATCACGGGATAGAGTTTCTATAGCTTTTGCTTTATTGGATTTGGTTATCATATACAGAGTATTGTAGCGAATAGAAGGGGAAAATGCAAGGGGTGGCCGGGGTCAAAGGAAAAGGGGCGAATTGTTTCGCCCCGCTCGCCGGTAGTGCTTATATATTAAGAGTTCGGTCAGATCGTCGTATCGTGACCGCACTTCGGATTTTTGGCTTGCAAGGTGCTATTTCTATGTACATTATTATCACACTGGCTTGCTGGGGTCAATCATGAGCGTGTTCGATTTTTCAGGTGGTTGATTGTGAAGCACTAGGGACCTCGGCAACACAGTCCAACCGCGAACAGCGTCGCCCGCACTTTCCCTCATCAGTTTATCGCCAGAGTTGTAGTTTTTACAACATCTCTAATATGGTTATTTCAGAACTCGCCCTTTCAGGGCTCAAACATCTGAAATAACNNCTCAAACACGATTCGGGAAAGTGCGGGCTTACTGAGCTACCTATCCCCCGCTAACTATGCGAACGACATCCACGACTGTGATCAGAATCATTAACCCGAATAGGACAAGCAGGCCGATAGTGTTGATTTTCTCTTCTTTGGCCTTGGTGAGTTTTTTGCCGCGGATGCGGTAGATG
>DBCV01000013.1:0-77628 GCA_002293245.1 Candidatus Saccharibacteria bacterium UBA949
AAACGGTTGGAACACCTCTTACGCAGCCCAAAACAACGTCCAAACCAACAGCGCTAGCAATACCTACAAGTACGCTGCCGTACCCACTAGCCAAACCACCATCAGAAACCAAACCACCCCCACTGGCGGAACCACCCAAAGCACCAACCTCTACGTTTCCGCCTGCGCCGGAGGCACAGGCGGAAACCCACCCACAGGCACCTACCAAGGCATCATTACTCTCACAACCACAACTACCTCCTTGCCCACACCAACCATAACATCAATATCCCCAACCAGCGGCACCACAGCCGGAGGAACCACCATCACCATCACCGGCACTAACTTTGGAACAAGCGCTAACCCCAACCTCACCGCAGCCTACATCGGTGCTACCCGAACCAACAACGGCTCCTCCGCTAGCACCTGGACTGGCGGATACCCTTGCACTAACCTAACCGTCCTTTCCCAGACCAGCGCTACCTGCAGAACATCTGCAGGTAGCGCTGGGATCTATGACTTCTCCATCGACAGCAAAGGCGGATGGTACACCAAAACATCAGCCTATACTTACGAAGAGCCACCAGAGCCGCTACAAACCCTAACTCTCGCCCAATGCGCTAATATGCCCATGGGTTCCATCAAGAAATTCTACGACGAACGAGACAAAAAGGTGTACCACGTCAGAAAAATGCCCGACGAAAAGTGTTGGATGATGGACAACCTAGCCTACGCTGGGGGGATATCCAATGGTGGAACTAATACCTACGGAGACTCCCACACCCTAACCTTTGCAACCGCAACCAACACGGCCGGAGGCAGTGCTTGGACAACAGCAACCGGCATCACCACCCGCTTCGTCACCACCAACAACTTCACGGGCTCAGACCAAAACAGCTCTGGTGGCCAACCGATCCAAAATACCACGGCAACTCTAAGTAATGGCACCCAATGCACCGCTAGTGTGACCGGTTCTGCCCCTGTGAACAGTAAGTGCCTATCCTACCTCTACAACTGGTGCTCTGCTGCAGGCCTAGATAGCACGACCACCCCCACTTGCGCAGCTGCTACCAATACCGGAACCGGACCAGGCTATGTAGGCTCTACCGCAGGCGGTGGTATGGGCACTATAGGTAAAACTGGCGGTAAGGGCGGTGAGAGCAAAGGCAATACCAATGCTGGCAACCCTGCAGGTGTTAACTCCACCGCTAACGGCACTATCTGCCCAGCAGGTTGGAGGTTGCCAGTGGGTAGGGACAATACAACTGGTTCCTCAAACGATGCTAACAATGACTGGGCCATCCTAAATGGCTCTATGAGTGCCGGAACTTTGTCCGCAGCTAACGCCAGCGCAGGAACTGGGTATAGGGAGAACTGGCAACCGAATGCCACTTCCGGCGGTAATGAAACGTGGCGATCCTCTTTTGGTGCCGTTTCCGCTGGAAGCCTCTCCCCGGACTACGGGCTGATTAGTCAGTCCACAGAAGCTGAGTGGTGGTCATCGTCACTAAGTAGTAATTACGTCTATTATGCGTATACGAACAGCACTAGCATCATTCCCGGTATTTACGGTCATAGAAAGTACCAAGGGCGTGCTGTCCGTTGCGTCATGGATTCCCCTCCCACCTACCTCCAAGAACTAACACTGGACTACTACAACACCCTAAGCGTTGGCGACACACTTACCCTCAAAGACGCTCGTGACAACAAGTCTTACCACCTGAAGAAAATGCCCGACAACAAACTCTGGATGATGGACAACCTAGCCTATGCCGGAGGAACCTCCAATGGTGGAAGCAACTACTTCGGTGATGAACACGCGTTAAACTTCGTGAACGCAACAAGTGCTTCCCCCTGGACAACCGCGACAGGAATAACCACTCGCTACGTGACGACTAACAACTACACCGGCTCTGACCAAAACAGTTCCGGTGGGCAGCTGATCCAAAACACCACAGCAACTTTGTACAACGGCACCCGGTGCACCAATAGTGTGACGGGCTATTCACCCACGGATAGTAAGTGCCTATCCTACCTCTACAACTGGTGCTCTGCTGCAGGCCTAGACGGCACTACCACTCCAACTTGTGCAGCAGCCACTAACACCGGCACAGGCACAGGCTATGCAACAACCGGCGTGATAGGCAAGACTGGCGACAAAGGCGGTGAATCCAAAGGCAACACCAACGCTGGCAACCCAAGCAATGTCAACTCCACCACCAACGGTACTATCTGCCCAGCTGGTTGGAGATTGCCAGTAGGCACAAATAACTCAACCGGATCGGCAAACAATGCCAACAACGAATGGGCTATCCTGAATGGCTCGATGCGCAACGGTACACTATCCGCAGCTAATATCAGCCAAGGAACTGGCTATGTAGAGAACTGGCAACCCAATGCAACATCTGGTGGTAACGCCACTTGGCGTTCCTCCTTTGGCGCCGTTTCTTCTGGGTACTTCTACCCAGGCACCGGGCTGGGCAGTCAGTCCCTGGACCTCTTCTGGTGGTCATCGTCGCTGCTCAGCAGCACCAATGCCCACCGTACAATCGTCCTTGATACAAGTGTCTACCCAGGCACGAGCTACGGCAATAAGTACGTCGGGTATGCAGTTAGGTGCGCTTTCCCGTAGTAGCCTCTGTTCCGTCCAGCCTTGAAAAAGAAAGGACAAAGCGAGGTGGGCAAAAGCTGGACAAGGAGCATAGCGAAACTAGCACTTATGTTATAATTAAACTATGAACGGATTAGACCTACGGATTGTGGCGATTGTGGTGGTGGCGGCGCTTGGGCTAGTGCTGGGGGTGAGCATTCTTCTTTCTGGTACGCCCAGACATCATAAACGCGGTCTGGTGTTTTTTGTGGAGTCGCTGTTGGCTGCGGTTTATGCGGCGGTGGCGATTGGGCGCTTGTCTGGCGATCCGAGTGTAGCGACCGGGAACGGGCTATACATTGCCGCGACCGGTGTATTTATACTTACAATCTTTCTGCATATGGTGCTTTCGCTGATTTCGGCGCAGAAGTCTAGCACAAAGCGGGGGCGGAAAGCCCACAAGGTTTTGATAAGTAGCATTGCTGCTGTTTTGGCATTGGTGTTTACCTTCAACTTACTGCTGCCGCTACTCGGCAACTTTAGCCTGATTTGGTTGGGGCCGATTGGCTTTAGTATTGTGGCCGTAGCTGTGTATGTGGCAACCTTGCGCTACGAGCTGTTTGCGGTGCGGCCGCTGGTGATTCGCGTGGTTTCGTACTGTTTGATTGTGGTGGGAATCGTGATTGTATACCTGGTGGTAATGACGGTTGTTTACAAGTTCCTGTTCAAGATTGAGCAGCCGTCCTGGGAGCTGTATTCGGTGAATATCATCATGATAATAATCGTGGTGATGTTGTTGCCGCTGATTAACGAAGTGAACTACTTTTTGAACAAGTTTGTATATGATGATGAATACAACGTGGATGAGTTGGTGCGCCGGGTGAATCAAACGTTGCTGCGGACTCACGATATGGAACAATTATTGAGTGCCGTTGCGAAGGACCTGAATGAAACGCTCAGCACGTCGTATGTTTACTTTACGATTTTTAGCGCCGATGGCGGAATTGCGATGGTGGCGGGGCAGACCAAAGATAGGCTGAGCTACGAGGAAACCAAAGAAGTCAGTGAGTTGGTGCGAAACGAAAAGTCGCCCAAGGTGATGACGGTGGACGAGGTGACTTTGCGGCTTGCGGGCGCTAAGAACTGCGTTGAGACTTTGCAACGACATAGAGCGGCTTTGGTGGCAAAATTGGTGGCCTATGAAGGGACAAAAGAAGTGCGAGAGCAAGTGGTAGGTTTTGTGCTGATTGGTCACAAGGAACGCGGCCGGCGGATAATTCAAAAAGATATTGATGCGATTAGCACGATTGCGAACCTAGTGGCGATTGCCGCCAAGAATATCGACTATTACAGCAAGTTGCAACGTTAGGGATTGCCTAGTGTGCGAGTGCTGGGCGGATTCTTATGGCGAAGCCGCCGCCGGCTGCCATGAAGATATTTAGCGAATCGGAGCTGCGTACATGCTGCTCGTTGATGTCAATGGCCAGTGGGTTGTCGCGGAAATGAGTATCCGGAGCATCTTTGTGGATTTCGGCAATGTATTCAACTTCCGGCTCCAGGAAGTCGAGATATAGGTTGATGGTGCGGGCGTTTTCGTCGGTGATGCCGCCCACAAACCAATTGGGCGAGTTCAGGTCTTTTCTGGCGATCACAAAGTAGTCGCCGACCTCGCCCAAAAGCGGCACGGACTTTTCCCAAGTTGTGGGCACGTCTTGGATGAATTTGAAGGCTGGGTTATTGTCGTAGTAGCGCGGGCGACCGGAAACCATTTCCATTGGGCTGAAAATCGTCACGTAAAAGGCCAGTTGGCGGGCGAGAGTGGAGGTGACGCGCTTGACGGAATTGGTCAGATCAAATAACCCCGGGGTCATGTCGAAACTGCCGGCCAGCATACGCGTGAATGGCAGGACCGTGAAATGCTCGGGGGTGATTCCACCGCCTTCGTATTCTTGGCCACGTGCGCCTTCCCGCACCATCAGGTTGGGCCAAGTGCGTTCGATGCCGGTGCCTTTGATTGGCTCGTGAACGTCCAGCATGATTTGGCGTTTGGCGCATTCCTCTACGACTTTTTGATAGTGTTTGACGCCGAGTTGACTGTGGTGGTAATCGCGTTTGCCCAACATTGAGCCGGCATAGCCTGTCTTGAGATAGTGGATGTCGAAACCTTGCAGATAATCTAGCGCTGTTATCATCTGCTGCTCGTAGTTTTCTATATTGCCAGCGGTTTCGTGGTGGGCGACAAGTTGTACATTTTGCGAGCGGGCGTAGTTAATCACGCGCGGGAAATCCAGGTCGCTCTGGGGCGAGGTGAAGTCAAAGTTGGCACCATCACCCATCCAGTCGCCCTCCCAGCCTGGATTCCAGCCTTCTAATAGCAGCGCTGGGATGCCCAACCGCTTGCAGGCGTCGATATATTCCATGGTGTTTTCGGTATTTGCGCCGTGCCGATCGCCGGAAGCCCAAGTCATTTCGCCAATATGCAGCGCCCACCAGATGCCCATGAACTTGATTGGCTTGACCCAAGAAAAATCGTTTTTGGGGTTGGGCGGGTCGTTCAAATTAAGGACCATGCGGGACTTGGTTAGGTCCACCGCGTTGTGGGCGATGATCAGCACGCGCCAGGGTGTTTCGAACGGCAGATTGACTTGGGCTTTTGAGCCGTCGGCCAACGGTGTGATATCGGAAACCAGTTTACCGTTTTCTAGTTTGATATTCATGGAACCATAATTATATAGAGCGGCTTCGTGGATTGATACAAAACTACCGGAGGTTGAGTGAATAGTTAGCGGAGTGTGAACGGGCGCCGTAAGGGAAAACAATGGTGTGTTTTGGTATAAGTATTCGTAGCGATCGGGCTGATAAGCGGGGATCCACCAGGCTGTGCTGTTGACGTCAATGGCGAATTCCGTGTCTTCTCGCACGGCGATGATGTTATCGATATTGTTCTGCGCGGGGAATTCATAGCGAAAGGCCACACCGTCGTTAAAAACCCTGAAGCGCAGAGTAAATAGGCGGCCGGGTTCGGTTTTTTCTTCCAGGTACACGGCAATTTCGTTGTAGTTATTGTGGATTTCTGATTCTTCGCCCCAAAAGGTTGGCCAGGTTTCGTCGTGGCCGCGCGAATGGTGGCGGACGATTTCCAGGTTGTCGCCAAATGGTGGTTGGCCGCGGAATTCGAAACCAAGGCGAGATGGGCGGACGATTTCTTTGCCGTCTTTTTCTACCGAATAGTGTGGTTGGCCGTTTTGTAGTGTAAAAACTAGGCGGATTCTGCCGTCTGGCGATTGATGCTCGCAGGATTGTCCGCTGGTTTTTTTGTGCGGTTTTTCTTTTGTGTGCCTGCCGAATAATCTGCTGAATAATCCCATACTTAAGCATTATAGCAGCCCGCGGCTTGTTTTGGCAAGCGCCGATGTGGTATAATGCGGGCTGTATTGGGGAATCGCCAAGCGGTAAGGCACTAGGTTCTGGTCCTAGCATTCGGGGGTTCGAATCCCTCTTCCCCAGCCAAGCATCGGAAATTTATTTTGTAAGGTGTTATTTGGATTGGAGCTTACTGAAAGTTTTTGATTAAGAAAGTGATGCTACGCTCGATAACTTCTTGTGCTTCGTCATATGTCCATTTGCTATGTTTGTAATTCTCGAAGTAGTCGATTGTATGATTATGTTGTGTGTTATCGCATATTGCCTTACGGTTTTTTGAGTTGACGTACTCATCTTGGCCACATTGAATGATGTAGGCGGGCATAGTACATCGCTTCAGTTTCTCTGGGATGTTCATAGCATGTGCCTCTGTCCAGAATGAGTCTTGAACCCGCTGGCCGTCTTCTTCGGCGAAGCCGGTGCCACTCGGTTGATATGGGTCGATGCTTGCGTCTGGCACCCATGCTACGAATGATGTTAGCCCTGGGACGTCAGAACCGACGCATATTACGGTTGCGGCGCCCATGCTTTGGCCGAATAGTGCCACTTGGTACTCTTGGCCTAGAAAGTGGTGGACAATGGATTCGGTGGTTTGCACCCAGTCGATAAAGCTAGACGCGAACCAATTGCCTTCGGAGTTGCCGGAGCAGTATTGGTCGAAACGAAAACTACTGATGCCCAGCGGTTCCAGTTGACGTGCGATGTCAACAAAGTGACGACTGGGCCCTATAGAAGTGCCCCGGAAGCCGTGACAGAATACTACGACTTTTTTCCCGCCCGCGTCATGAAAGACTGTGTTTAGTTTGTGATGATTGAATTGTTGCTCATTAATTATTTCCATGAGTATAGTATATCATTAAGGTACCGGATCCGGCTCAAATGCCCAAGGGATGGCTTCGTCGAAAGAAGATGTGTATCTATCCGGGTTGCCGAATTCTTGACCGGATAATGTTGAATAGCCAATTCCCCAAACCTTTTTACCGTCTTTGCTGAGGACCCAAGCGTTGTTATATCCTTCGGTTATCATGCCGACGTTGCCAGCAATGTTGGCCATAGTTGACAAAGTTGGTGTAGTCCTAGGGCTGATATCTTGCGTGAAAGTCTCGTTATTGTCATTATACCCCGCCCCCCAAATGTCGTTGCCGACCACATACATACCGCGGTCTGCCCCTGCTTCAATATCGCGCACATTAGTGACCGTAGCTTGGACGGGAGTTGTTTGGGTGGCCGTAGAATTATTGCCCAGCATTCCGTATAAACCCCAGCCCCAATTCCAAACTGTGCCGTCGGTCTTGAGTGCCATCACGAAGCCGTTGCTAGCATAGCCGCCGTAGCTGACTTGTTTGACATTAGACAGGCCGCTGACTGGATGCGGCAGGCTAGTTGTTGCATTCGTGGCGGTTGTGTTGCCATAGGCCATCTGGCCTTGGTTGTTCATACCCCAAATATATACTTGCCCGGCGCTTGTCGCCGCTGCGCCGCCGGTCGCACCGACGTCAACTTGTACGAATGGTGCACCTGTGGCGTTTGTGATTTTGGTTGGGACTAGTGTGTCGGTGGTTGAACCAGTTCCTGTGCGATAGCTGGTGCCGGAGCCCCATGTATATACGTTGCCATCCGACCCAATCGCGGCGAATTGAACGTCATACGATGCATCGGATCCGGTTGAGCCGTCGATTTGAGAAAATGTGACGCCGTCCGGCATGATGACACTGCTGGGCGCCGTGCCGTCGCCGGTCTCGCCGCCATTTCCCAATGCGCCATCAAGATAATTTCCCCAACAGTATGCGGTTCCTGCACTATTGATAGCGCAAGATGAGTTATAACTGCCAGCAATGTCTATTGCGGGCAGTCCGCCTAGGTGTTCTTGATCGATACGAGTGACGGCGGGCAGCGACGCTGCGCTGGTGGTGTTGCCTTGTCCGCGTTGACCGTCGATGTTGTAGCCCCATGTCCATACCGAACCGTTGGTTCCGAGTGCAATGCCATGATACATACCGTTGGCAATTCTCTTGAAGTTCCAGACTTCGATTGGCACAACCAGAGTGACCGCGTTGCCGTAATTATTGATTGCGGAGTAGACTACGTTGTATGTGCCGACTTCGCTTGGATCAAACCCGCCATCGTTGGCGATGGACATCTCGCACGGACTGCCGACGGTGAAAGAGCAGGTGCCGAGTTTTTTGTCTGTACCCGTAATAATACTCTGTAAGTAATTTTGTTTGCTGGTGCTGTCGTTCGCGACTTGATCTAAGAACGGTTGGGTATTACCAATGACGCTTAGATCTGGGTTGGAGCCGCCGGTGGTCATCGCGGAAATGTACGGATGGATTTGCTCGCGCCAATTAAGCGCTACGTCGCCGCGTGCTCCCGAGCTAACGCCGAAGTTGATGATGATATTTTCATAACTCGGCGGCGTGTTTGAGGGCAGATAGACTACGAATTTGTAGTTATAAGTTTGGGAAGCTTTAATTGCTGTTTGCTTGCCCAAGGTATCATCGGTGCCTGTACGAGCCGCCGTCAAAACGTCGGTCATGCAGACTGGTGAAATGCCGGCGTCTGTGCCGGGGAAGCTAGATGTGCAACTTGAGCCGTTGAGCGATGCGATTGCGGAGGGCGAAGTCGTAGTTGAACCGGCTAGCATCGCTGACAGTTCCGTGTCGATTGTGCTGTCGGAAATGCTGGCTGGGTATAGTAGAATTTGCATGGGGTTGGGTATTGGGGCCACTGGTTCGGTGTAGACTATATTTGCGCAGGCTTGTGCGTAGGGCGTGCTGACCGATTGCGAAAAAGCGTTGCCAGCTGTTTGGGTGATGAACGTTTGCGAGACAGTGTCCCAGAAGCCAAAAACCATTGTGCTGCTGCTAGGATTGCATCTAGCCGCTGGTTGGTAATTGGCCAGTAGTTCACCAGTGGTTGAACTTGCAGCGACAAGCGCCGAAATTGTACCGGAAAAGTTACCATTCGCGATTCCGTTATTGTTTCTTGCGCCCAGGTAAATGCTCTCCGGTGTTGTGATTAATGTGCCCGTGGTGCTAGCAGCCGATTGGTTATTGATAATTAGCTGACCGCCTACAGGATTAGTCGTCAACATAAATGTAGCCGGATCGCCGCTTGTTAACAAGTTCAAACTAACACTACTATTCAGTGTTTGAGTCCCTAGGCCAGCGTGCCAGGTTTGTGCTGACAGCAGACAGCTTAGCCCAGTTGTTGTGCTGTAAATGTAATAATTGCTGTTGTTGTTTGCATTGGCTCCAACTAAGTAATTGGCTGCGCCGAGATTGAGCAACCCTCCGCAGTCCTGTTGTGCGTCCACTTGAACGGTCAGGTTGTTTGAAGTCATGATGCCGGTATCTATGTAGTTTGTGCCGTCGAAGACGATTCCGTCGCCGTTAGGTAAAAGACTAACGAATGGTGTTGTGGGATCTTCTGGTGGCATATATTCGCTTTCGATCCATGCTGCAATCCGGTCTCCGGTATAGTTAGTATAGTTCGTTGTTCCGGTGTTGGCCAATGTGTAGGAAAAACTCTGAATGGTGTTAGGCTGGATTCTTAGCCCAGTGCTTCCTTGGTTTTGGCCGTAGCAATTCATATTGTCGCAGCGCGGGTCGGACGCATCGCTTGTGGTGATCTCCGGGCTATGTATTAAACTTCCCGGGGTATCGTTGATTTTTAATGTTGCGCCAATATGGAGATTTCCGGAAGTCGCAGTGGCAAAGGAGCCAGACGAATCGCTAAAGAAGGCGAAGGCTGTTCCTAGCAGAGCGGCGATAAACGACAACGAGAAAACTGTTGATAACAGCAAAAACCGACCGTTGCGAGTCGTGGCGCACTTCAGCTCCCGTATCTTCGCTGTTCGCCTGTACATTGTTTTTGTTCCCCTCATTTTTTCGACCCCTTCTATTGATAATTATACCATAATCGTAATTGACAATTACATTTTTTTGTACAATATCTACCCCATTCTACAGGGGTAGATATGTACTTGACTTCCGGAACTTTGAGATTTTAAACGCTAGCGTGGTCTAGCGGCTACTCAGTTTTTTGAGCATCTTTCGGCTAGTAATTGCGGCTGCGGTCATTGCTACGAAGCCCGCACCGAAACCAGCGATGGCTGCGGAATCGCTGTTGGGGCCGAAAGCTCCAGTGTTTGGAGTCCCCGGGATTTGCTGGCCGCCGTTGTCACCCCCATCTCCGCCACCTGTGTTGCCGTCATCACCCCCATCTCCGCCACCTGTAGTAGTATCAACAGTGATATTCACCGTGTTGGACGGAGCAGAAACGTTTGTGCCGTCGGTTTGCGTTGCAGTCAGTGAATGGTCGCCGTCGACAAGCGGATTTGTAGCTTGGCAACTCCAGGTGCCGTCAGCTGATACAAAAGCTGTGCAAACGATCTGGCTATTTTCGTCAGTGACGGTGACAGTTTCGGTTGGGTTGCCGACCCCAGAAATGGTCGGTTGATTATTGTTGATGGTCGATCCGTCAGCTGGTGTGATGATTGCTGGAGCTCCTTCTGGGGCAGCTTGGAATTGAGCCATTGTGGTTTGTCCGCCGGTGGGCGTGGCAGCTACTTGCAGAGTTCCGGCTAGCGTGCCGTACGGGACAGTGATATTGGTGTTGGCTGGCAGGTTGCCATTGGCGTCGGTATGTACTATGATTGCCGTACCAACGTTGGCACCACTCATATCCATAAGCTGTAGGGTAATTTCTGTGTTTGCGGGCCAGCCACCCCCATTGATATACGTATCTTGGCCGACTACTGTGTTCGTCGCCGACAGGGTAATATCGCCGCTTTCTGTTGTGCTGGTGCTGTTTGGGCCCACCGTGGAAGTAGCTAATTTTACCGTTGCCACTGAGTTGGCTGCAGGGGCAGCTTGCGGCGAAATACTTATTGGGGCAGCTAGGGGGGCAGCAGGGCTCAGTATATCGATCTGTACCGCGCTCACAGCGTGGATGCCGCCAGCCGAGTTCTGGGAGTTAATTGTGATAGAAGCTACGCCGTTGATAATCGCAAACACGTCGGGGAGCTGATTAGTTAGTGCTGCAACCACGCCGCTCGTCAATTGCCCGGCATCGGTAATGACTGTCTCGGCCGTCGAGAGCAACGTGGCAGTTAGCCCTTGAATAGTGGACGTCAAACCGCTCAATACCGGGTCCAAAATAGACACCAAGCCAGTACCATTGATCTCGATTGGCGCCGATGCATCGAGCAGATCTGACACGGATCCGTCGAAGGACAATTCAACGCCCGCGGTGCCGAGTATCCCAGCATCGACACTTGCCCCGCCGCTAATGTCAACAGCCAGATTATCCAGTGCAGTATTCACTAGGTCGTTGATCTGGTCTTGTAAGCTAGCCAGAGCCGACGCGACTTGATCCACGATCTCTTGTAGCACATCTGCTGTTAGCAACTGCGAGTCAACCGGCAAGTTATTAAGGTCGATGAGTTGCGCCAGGTCCACACTAATTGAGCCGTTGCTCAGGTTGATACTAACGCCATTTAGTGTGACTGTCTGCGACAGAACCGACGAAAGAGCCGCTTGCAGGTCAGTGTCGTCTAGTGTTGCCGAAAGGTCAACAGTCAAGACCCCCAGGCTATTCAAAGCTCCCTCCAGAGTATCTATAATATCTTCTTGGAGACTCTCGACAAGCCCAGTTACAATAGTACTTATGTCGCCGATGGCATCATCAACAGTTTGCACTAATCCGCCAACTAGCGGTGAAGTGATATTCAACTTAGCGCCAGCAATGCTGTAGTCAAGACATTGGCTAGGTGCGTTCATGTCAGCGCATCCGTTCGCCAAAGTTGCGCCAAGGCTGGCATCCATATGTGCCACACTCGTAACGGCGTCTAACTCTAAGCCCGCTTCCGAAAGCAAAGTCGAGGTGACGGCGCTCGGCAGAATCTCGGTCAAGTCGAGTGCCGCATCGGCCGGAAAACCGTTTTGCCCGGTCGTGTCTATAATCCCATCCGAGTTTACGGCGCCAGTTGCCGCGCGGGAAATTCCGCCGGGCAAAGCTTGCGCGTATTGCCCAACAGCGCCCAGTTGCAATAAGTCGCCTAGTGGCAAGCTAATAGCCGGCAGTTCAAGATTGATTAAGCCTAGCACCTCGGCATTAAATGGATTCGCCGAAATCACATTCGCCGCGGTTGTGGATGCTGTGTAGTCGGCACTTGCCCCACTAATCTCCACGATCGCACCAAGGTCAATACCCAATAGCGAACCCGCCAAAAAATCTCCGTTGGCACTTGCAGTTCCCCCAGCCGCAGCATTGCTGTCCCGGCTTATATTGACTGCCATAAACCCAACCATCGCGACTGCGCTCGCAGCCGCGGCACAGCTGAGAACCCGTGTCATTTTACGTTGTTTTGCGAATTGCCTAGCAACAGAATCGTGCCGCATAGNNTTACGTTGCTTTGCGAATTGCTTTGCGATAGAGTTGCGCCGAATAGAATTAGAACTTGTACTTTTTGCCACCACAATAAACCTCCAGTGATGTTATATTTTATGATTTAGATATTTGTTTTTTTCGCAGATTTTTATGTCTAATTCACACTCTATAACCATACTATCATGTGATAGCACAAAACGCAAGCATTTTATTCAAGACCTGTGGAAAACTCGGCCGAGCAACCTATCGCCTGGTATCAATATGCACTGGCCCGACGTCGATTCGAGTACCGTCATCGCCATGAACATTGATTTGCACTTCGTCGATAAGCGAATGGGCCGTATTGATAGCTTCGTCACGGCCGACTTTTTCGTACCACAAACCACCAGTTATCGAAGTAGCAATCGTCAGCATGATGGCAAAAACAATTGAAACAATCAGTCCTGTGCGAGTAGCGCGGCCGAGCTTGGCCGTCAGTAGCGCAGTAGATACAGTAATCCCGATTGACATCACGGTAAAAAGCAGAACCGCCAAAAGAATCGCGCTGGCAATAAAGAGCGGTTTTACGGCAATGTTCACCGTGGCAATGTTCAAAAACCCAATCACCGTCACCGGTATCAGCGCGACCAAGCAGGGAATAAAGGTAATTAGCCCAATCGCGCCAAAGAACCCCAGTATGATACGAAAGGCTAAGTTGCCAGCTGCTGGTGCCACTTTTTGAACTTTTTCACTGGCCGCTCGCCCAGTTGTTTTAGCTTTTTCGGCAAAATCTTGGGCAGAAGCCTTGATTGTTTCGATGTTTATCGGCTCGCCTTTCATGGACAATCTGTCTGCAGCCGTGCGGGCTTCAGGCGCACAAATCCAAACCACGATATATAATATGATAAAAGGAAAGATCGCGGTAAAAATACCTAGAACTACAAATAACACCCGCAGCAAAGTGACGTCCCAGCCCGTGTATGCAGCAAATCCAGAAATCACTCCGCCAATCATGCCGTTTTCCGGGTCGCGGAAATAGCGTTTTTCGGCAAAAGCGCTGCGAACTTTGTCGGCGATGTTTTCGTGTTCATCAGTTTTCTCTGCACTTCGCTTGGAGCTAGACCTTGCGCCAGACCCAGCATTCGATGCGCTGTCTGGCTCTGGGGAAAAATCTTTCGGTTCGCCCAATTGCTCCTTGACCGCCTTCACATCTCCTGGCTTAACCACGTCATTTTTATTAACCCCGCGCTCTGCCAAAATCTCCGTCACGCGGATCTCGATATCCTCGAGCGCATCAGTGGCGTCGCCCAGGCTCTCCTTAATATCGGTCATATATTTATCCAACTGTTTCTTGGCGGACACATCTACTTCGTATGGCACGCCCGCAATATGTATGCGTAAAATCTCGTTCATTTCTGATCCCTTTCTAGTTTACTAATAACATTATTTAACTTGCTAATTGACTCCGCCAGATAAGTCCGGACGCTGCGGCCGTACTCTGTGATCTGGTAGTATTTTCGTGGTGGCCCCTGGGTCGATTCTCGCCATTGATGGGTCAAAAGCCCATCGCGAGATAGCCGCGAAAGCAGTGGATAAATCGTTCCTTCAACGATATCCAGCTCGGCTTGCTCTAGCTGCATCAAAATCTCGTAGGCATAGGCCGGCGTCTCCGTCACTAGCAAAACACATTGCGTTAGCATGCCTTTTCGCAGCTGCACAGTTAGCTCTGCGGCGTAGTCACGCGCTTCCTCTATCTTGTCCATTGTTGCATTCATGCTACCATTATATACAAGGTACTGGGTATTGTCAATACCTATTTTTAACTATCTCAGTTTTGGACTGCCTCCGCCCGTACAATATATCGGTTGAGCATATCATATGAGCCAGAAATCAAGGCTGTGTATCGCTTGCCATCGTTAGGCTGCATCAACATTGAATCATCAGGCGATTTAACGGCCTCGTGGTCCGTCACGGTGTATTTTACCCGTTCGCAATCCGGACTGGTCAGATATACATCGTCGCCAACACCCAGGCGGTCAATGCGCGTGAAGAATAAATTAAGCAGCGAAGTGTCGCCATATACGCGGCGCCCGGCCAGAACTGAATTACCGGTGGTGTTGATTTTGGCACCCGTAAAGTGGGTTATCGCAACATCCAAACTAGAGGCGCCAGAATAAGCAATCACTGGGTAATCAAGATCGATTTCTGGGATCTCGATTCGCCCGATTACTGGACGGCCTGCAATTTTCCAGGTTTCACCCAATTTGCATTTTTCGCTAAAGTCGTTCGCGACCTTGGCAAGAGCTTCATTGGTGTGGTCCACCTTGCGAATTGTAAAAGCGGCATATGCTAGCAGCGATGCGGAACTAACCAGCAGCACGGCGGCGGAAATCGCCAAGCCCTTGCCCTGCCAACTCATACTGGCGCCAATCAAACAGCGCATGGCAATAAAGACTAGCAGTAGAGCCAAGATCGGCAAGGCAATCGCTCGCACCCAACCTCCGGGCTGATTCAGAGCGTCGGCATAGGCTTTGGTAAAATTTGTATTCCAGACGACTTTTCCCAGGTAGTTATCGCGAGTGACCGGCGCCCCATCTGCCTGCATATTATTATCGCCTTTCACAACAAAAATTCGCCCCTCATATTTATCGTTGTCGTCAACTATTTTAATAACCCGGTGCAATGCCGTTTGCCCTTGCATTCCCTCTGCCCGAAAGGCGACAATATCGCCGACTTTAATGTCGTCGAAACCACCATCTCGGGCGACCACCAACCCGTTCACCTGAAAAGTCGGTTCCATTGAGCCGGTAGCAACCATGAATGGGCGAAAGCCAAAAACTGCGATACCGTCGCCGCTTTTTCTTGCAGCAACAACCAGCACTACCGCGCCGATTAGCGCCAATAGGCACAACCCAAAAAAAACGTTAACCATGATAGCAGCAATGCGATTCTTTGGTTTTACTTGTGATTCGTGCCGCGATCTAGCTGGATGGCTTTCTCGAATCTCGCGCTCTCGCATCTATGCTTTCTTTCGACTTCGGCTCACCAGAAACGCCGTGCCAAATACCACCACGGCAGCAAAGCTCATCGCGGCAATCCCGCACAATATGTAGATAGTCGCCATTCCTTCGCCAGATGGCGGCAGTTGGTTGGGCAAAGAACCAGCTCCGGTGTTCGGCGTATACGGGACCCGAGGAGTGTCTTCTGAGCATTCCGGCCCCACGGATACGTCCAATTCGTAGCCCAAAGAAAGGGTAGTGTTCTGCGCGTGATTCCCAACAGTAGTAGGTACGTCAAAATGTGAAATAAGTTCAATAGATGAATCAGGCGGCATACACAAAACAGCGTCGAGCATGTCAACGTCCGTTGAACCCGACGCACTATTCATAATAGTTGCGCCTGGGTAAATTAGCGACAAGTTTACTCTGGGGAAAAGCAGGTTTGGGTCTTCGTCGCTCAGCGCTACTGGCGAAAACAATAACTCCGCTTCAAAGTCGGAATCGTTCAAAATCATCAGTGGCGTATCGTCAGAGAACCCGGGCCCGATGTTGCCGTAATCAAAGATTACGGCTTCGGTGGCATTCATGGAATTGTTGGTAATAGTCAAAACGTGATCAGCCGCCTGTGCATTACGCACAGGCGAGAAGATCATCACGATTGCGCTGACAATTACAGCGCGAATGGTGTTGAAACGACAGTTTCCCATTGAGCCTCTGTTGGTGAGGTTGTGTTATTGCGGTATTGCAACGCCTGAACCAGAACGTTGAACGTCACATTGCCGTTTTGTGCCGCGTTTGGCGCTGCTGCGTCAAAGTAGATAACTGGCATGGAAGCGCTAGCCCACGTAGTGTCAAACTGCGCTGCTCCTGCCTCTCCCTGAGTCTCGTCGTCATCCTCGGCGGTTCCGTCGATTACATCGTCGGCAGTCGTATAGCCTGCTTTTGCGCCGAACATTGTGGTGTTCAGGTCGGCCGTGGTCACTTGCTTACAACCAGTTGCATTGGTGTCAGCATCGTAGGCTAGTGTACTGTTCGCGAACCCGTCGTCTGTTGTAGCTCCCCCGTCTGCGCCTGTAAAGAAGCTAGCCGCAATCAAAGCAGCTTGTGTTTCGCCGCCAGTGCAGACCCAGAGATATTTTGACAAGTCGCCCGCAGCTTCAGCTGCTCCGCCGGCCCCGGTGTTTTCCGTGCTGCTCAATGCTGTAAACTCCATCACGGCACGAATCCAAGCTGATTTGCTACCGTTGTTGGTGATTGATCCAGCGTTCACGCCGATTACATCGCCTGGATTAAGGTTGGCGATGGTTGAGCCGTCTATGGCTTCGCCGTTTTGTTGCAAGGATATGGTTCCAGCAATATCCAAAGTTCCGGCAGTTGCCGTGCCATTTCCGGTAATTGTGTCGCTAAAGTATGCGTAGCCGATGCCTACTATGGCAGCCGCTGCTCCAGCCAACGAAAACAGCCCCAAAGCTACCTTTCGTCCGTTTCCTTTTTGTATTTCGCTCATTGTTCCCTCCTTTTTTGCCCATTTCAATGGAGCATTATTATTTTCATAACCATTATACGCCAAAAAGAAAAAACTATCAAGCGATAGCGCCAAAAGTTTTCAACAAGTTAATTAGTGTTCTTTGCGCCATTTGGCAATTTCGCCGTGATTTCCCGAAAGCAAGACATCCGGTACTTTCATACCGCGAAACTCAGCCGGCCGCGTATATTGCGGAAACTCCAGAGTTTTACCATCGGAAAAGCTCTCTATCTGCGCCGATTGCTCGCCACCTAGCACACCTGGGATCAATCGCACAATACTGTCAACAAAAACTAACGCTGGCAGTTCGCCACCGGTCAGAACGTAATCGCCAATCGAAACCTGGTGGTCTGCGAGCGTTAAAATCCGTTCGTCAAAGCCTTCGTAATGCCCACAAAGTATGATATAGTTTTCGCCCGATTGTCCGCGTTCGGCGAACTCGGCCGCCATGCCTTGCTGCCATCGCGAGCCTTTTGGCGTCGTCAAAATCACCTTAGAATTAGTCGCCTGCGCCTTAGCGTATTCCACCGCTGCGAATATCGGTTCGCACATCAGCAGCATCCCATCGCCGCCACCATATGGCGTGTCGTCCACTTGGTGTCGGGGTCCCAGCCCGAAGTCTCGCAGATTTAGCACGCGAAACTCGGCTAAACCCTTTTCGCTAGCCTTCCACATCATGGACGTACTCAAAACTGGCCCCACCATCTCCGGAAACAAAGTGATAATTTGAAACACCATTATGCACTGATTATATCATGGATTCTAGCTGATTGCGCCCAAGCTTTGAATCTATGGAACGGTATTATAAAATGATATGGATATGCAGCAGAAACAGTTTAAGCAATGGATGCGCGTTAAGCAAGAAACTCATGAAGCCAGCCAGCGCCCGCGTCATTACGAGGAAGGCGAGGTTTGGTGGTTTAGAATTGGCGAGAATGTTGGCATGGAAGAGAATGGCAAGACTTCGGTGTTTTCGAGGCCGACTTTGATTGTTAAGGGCTTTAACAAGCAGCTCGTTTGGGGTATTCCTCTGTCGAACACTAAAAATCGTGGCAAATACTACTATGCGTTGAAGCTGCACGGCAAAACGAGTGTTGTCCTTATCAGCCAGATGCGAGCCTTAGACACGGCAAGAATTACGTTGGACGCAACTGCGCTGATTGGTCGGATCTCGCGAAATGACCTATTAGCGATAAAAGAAGCTATAAGGAGTTTACTCTCATAGCTTCTTGTTTTTCCCCTGCCGAGACCCGGAATCCATTTTGGCAGGGTACGNNCGGAGCGCGCACTCCTGTGTGCGGGTATTTGTAGCCAAATTATAGCAGATCGGCTTCAAAAAAGTCAAGCGTTTTCGGGACTATTTTTTGCGATTTCGCTGCGCACTCTCATCCTAAACCCAAACGTGCTGCCTTCGTTTTCTATACTTTCAAATATGATTTCGCCCCCGCTATCTTCAATAATGTTCTTGATCGCGTACAGCCCAATCCCGCTTCCGTCTGGGCGAATGGTCTTGGCATTTTCCGCGCGGAACATCTTCGTAAATAATTTAGCCTGGTCGGTTTTAGAAACGCCAATACCATCGTCGCGCACAGTGAATATCGCTTCGCCGTCAACTACATGCAGCCCTATCTCAATCCGCTTTTTGCCGTAATATATCGCGTTGTCAATCAAATTCAAAACAACTTGTCGCAAGTTGGTTTCGTCGCCAATCACATTCACATCTGTATTGTCGTGAGAATAGATCAACTCCCGTTCGCGACTGGTGGCCAGGTCTTTCAGGCTTTCAATCTCGTCCTGCACTAGCTCGCTCAAGTTTACCGGATCTTTGCGCAGCACCAATCGTCCAGTGTCAATGCGCGTGACGTTCAGGAAGTCCGTCAAGGTTTGGCTCATGCGCTTGCCGCTCTTAACTATTCTGTCCAAGATTTCCAATTGCGCTGGTTTCAGCCTGCCAAAATCCCCTTCGTGGAGCATGTCGGCATAGCCAATCACGCCAGTCAGCGGCGTGCGTAGTTGGTGCGAAGCAATCGACAGCAGGTCGTCTTTCAGCTCGTCAACCTTTTGCAATTCTTTGTTGCTTTCGCGAAGCTCTTTGGTCTTGACTCTGACTTCGTGTTTGAGCTTGGCGTTAAAGTCGATAATTTGCTCGTAGTACACAGCGGATTGAATGAAAGGGGAGAGAATGGCCGAAACTTTTGCCAACGTTTCGCCGTAGTAGCGGTCATAGCGACGCCGGCGTGAACTGAGGATAATCACGCCAATCACGGCGCTATCCATAGTCCCGACAATCGGCGTTATGACTTCAATGTCGTGTGCGACAAGCGCCACGTATGCCGACTCGTTTCGCACATCGCCGCGATAAATCGTCTCGTTCTTTTTGTTGTTGGCGTGCGTGGCCAGGTGCTGCAGCACCGATTCCAGATTGCCGTCGTCCACATGCACCGCCGTGTCCTGCCCGAACACAATAATATCCACAAATTTCACGCCGAAAGCTTTGTCCAATGTGTGCCGCACCGCGCTAAAGAACTCACTAAACCCATGCTTCTCCGCCGCAATCTTCGACATCGACCTTAGCACCTCAGTTTCGTCGTAGCCCGCCGAATCGACGCGCTTGATTATGCGTTTGCCGAATTTCCACAGCACAAAAATCCAAATTAGCGAGATAACCAACACCAGAGTGCCGACGACGTAGTGATTCCAATTCAGTGCGTACCCCGGTCCGATTATCGCCGCCATTATTGTCAACGCCGCTAAGCACCCTGCAATCGAAAGCACGCCGATCATACAATAAACAAACCCCCGGAAAAAAGTTTTTAAGGCGGAAAAGTGCTCTTTGGTAGTAGCGATCTGGAACGCTACCGGTACGAACAGGGCCAACCCCAAAGGGCCAACCCACAAGAAATCAAGATTGTTGAAAAAGGGCAGTACTATATTGCAGATTGTCCCGATAAATCCGGCTAAGACAAAGCTTGCAAGAAGAAGCCCGAATTGCTCGCGATCCTTTCTTTTAGTGTTTCGTATTTCCCAGAACGCTTTTGCTACCACCAGCAACGCTGATACATATGTTAAGAAAAAATATACTACGAAAACTACATAGGGGATTGGTGCTAAATCTATCCCCTTGTTTATGGAGTAAACACCTTCAATAAGCATATCAGGTACAGCAACTATGGCGGTGATAATACATGCAATCAAGATGACGCCGATAGCAACGGGTCGAGGCATTTTTTTATTTGCGAAAACGACCGTCATAAAAAGATGTGTGACTGGAAGCCATGCACTAAAAATGTAGCATCCAGTGACGGAAAACAGTGCGAATACCTCGCTATCTGTTGTGAGAAAAAATGCGATAAACAGTGCCCAGAGCACTGGGGGGAGCATAGATATCGCCATCCATTTGGCGCGCTTATTATTGCGCGATATACTAAAAAGACCGACCGCAACGGCTGTTAAGATGAATGTTAGTACAAATAATACTAGTACCCTGGTATCCATTAACATAATCATACCACAGCTGTGAAAAAAGAAAANNCTAGCAACTGCTAGTGGACCGAATCCCTATTATTGTCGTAGATTCCCTGCGCCATACCGGGTATGTCTCTTTTGTGGGTAGTAGCGTTCAAGGGTAGTGCTCCATTATGAGCTGTGAAGCGACTTGGGGCGATATCCCCAAAAGCTTCATTGCATCCGCAAGACAGGTCGCGTAAGATTGCTTCTTGGTTAGCGAAGGCCTCCGTACTTAAAGCTAGATGCGTCGAGAAGACTCTTTGCCCATCGATAGTGATAACTACAGTNNAGTTTGGGAGGCGATAACATCAGGGTGCTTAAGTACAAACCCGTCAATCATCGCACCGTGGACGCGTTTATCATCGGTGGTGCTAAAGGCTACAAGGTCGTCGTCTCGACCAAACACGTTGTAGAACTGTTCGTGACCTACGAGTCTTCTTTCTGCTAGGTCTCCTGTGTCGCACCATCCGTCTTCTAAGAAAAAAGCGGCGGTGGCTTCTGGATTGTTTTGATAGCCGAGCATAAAAGCAGGCGTGCCAATCTGCAGCCTACCAAATCCGTCACCGACAACTTCTCTGCCTTTCGTGTCAATTAGTCTGTGCTTGATGCGATGAATTGGACGCACCCAGTGGAGCGAGTCGCCGGCGCCTAACATAGCCATGGTACCTAGCTCTGACATCCCGTAAGCGTTGATGGGCGGGCATTCTACTCCGGCATATTGATATGCGTCTGTAATTCGTATGGCGTCGTCTTCGTAGAGTTTTTCTGCACCTACGAATACTCGCTTCACATCTGACATCTCGCCCTTTTGAATATCTTTGCGTTCAGCCAATAGGCTGTGTTGAGTTACAGTTCCGAATACATGGTTTGGCTTTGTGAGCCTAACATTGTCTAATAGGTGTTCTACGTCGAAGATGGGCTGCATAGCCAGAGTGCACTGCCGCAACATATATTCGATTACGGTGTGCATCGCAGCTGTAGCATGCGGCATTGGCACATGGGTCATAACTCTGTCGCGCGGTTCGACCGCGAAATCGTCATCGTGATATAGGCACGTATTATACATCTCCAGCATGCCTTTATTTGTCAGCTGAATGCCTTTGGGGCGATTTGTGGAGCCACCGGTATAGAATATGCCAGCAACGTCGTCAGGCGCTACTTTAGATGAGTCTGCCTCGCTGAGTCTTTTACCTTTACTCGCGCCTACGAATTCGTTCCATGAGAGCAGTTCGTAGTGAGTCCCCATTGGCAGACCTCTCTTGATTTTGTTGAATAGGTTATCTCTTAGCATGGCCTTTAACATAGCAGGCAACGAGTCGTCGATTACCGGGCTAGCATAGTCCGATAATGATGATATGATTACTCTATCCAGCTTGATTCGCTTTAAGGCTTCGGCAATTCTTGGATAAAAAATATCCAATACGATTAGACTTTTTGTGCCGGTCTTTTCTACGTATCCAACTGGGTCCATGGCTATGAACTCGGGGAAGACGTAGTTAACCTTTCGCCCCGTCATGTTGGCCGCCCAGAATGGCGATACTGAGTCGATTGTTGTTAGACCGCAATGGGTAATTACATCCTCGTTTGGACATAGCGTATTTAGCGAAACTCCGATGGAATGAAGAAGCTGATCCATCTCGCCGTAGGTCATGGGCTCACAGCCCAGACAATCCATGGCGAGTATGCTTCTGCTTTCTTCTGTAGTTAGATTGTTCTGCTTAAAAAGATTATATACGGACCCTGTGACAGGAGCGTGCATAATCATATTATAAGCAGCTCTGTTGGATTCGAGCAACATTGCTATCACCTCTTAGTCAAAGATTTGCCGGCTGCTTATGCGTTATTGTGTGCGGTAGATAAATAATAGGGGTTTTAAGCTGCTAACCCGCATCTACCTCACTCTGGAGCATAGCGCCGAGCTCTATNNATTATAGCACACCCTCCAAATAAAGTCAAGCGTTTTGCCTGCCCGCCAGCACAAACCACAGTCTAGCAGATGTAAACCTGTGGAAAACCTCTTATTTTTCACGTCATAAATCTTGACGACTACAGGTACACTTGATACAATTCCTATCATATGGTAATCAAAGATATGAACATCATAGGGCGCAAAGCATTCTACTANNAATCTTTTAGAGAGGCTACCGTGCGCCGAGACGCTGAAGAATTTGTTTTATTGTTGAACGATAATGATTTGCTAGTGTACTCGCCAACGTCTCTTTCGTTCTTAAAGGAGAAAAACTACAAAACGCATATGATTGATTGCCGCATATTCAATCGTGATGTGATGGCGATAGAAACATTTTGCCGGAGATGCAAGAGATATAGAAGAGTCGTGAGCTTCGGGGGCGGTACTGCGAACGACACTGCAAAATATATGGCATCAGTCATTGGCAACAAGTTTATCAGCATCCCTACTATGCTCTCGACAAATTCTTTCGCGACTAATAAAGTCGCACTTGCAGTTAATGGGGAAAAGACGACGCTTGATGCGAAGCTTGCTGATCAAATTATCCTTGATACGTCATTTATAAGAGGTGCTAAGGTTCAGAATCTTTATGGAATCGCAGACATTTTTTCGATTTATACAGCCCTCTATGACTGGGATATAGCATCACGAGACGGTCGTGAAGTTATAAATTATGATATTTACAGCCAAGCAAAGTCAATCCTAAATACTTCAATCGATCTTGTGCTGAATAGCGAAGATTTGAACAGCGACGACTTTTTATTACAAGCCTATGATTTAATTGGTCTTGCCGGACACATTACCAATGTCTATGGTTGTGGTCGTCCGGAAAGCGGGTCTGAGCATATTATGGCAAAGGCGTTGGAGCAGGAGATGAGCATCCATCACGGCTGTAGCGTGTCGATAGGCATTATTTGCATGGGATTGTTGCAGGGCAGCCTTGATGATAAGATTATTGCGGCAATTCGGCGCATACGCACTCTGGATTCATTAATAGAACTAGGTGTGCAACCTGAGTTCATAAAGCGAGTTTTGCTGGAATTACATCCACGAAGCGATCGCTATAGTATTATCGACATTACAAAAGTTGCGCCGGAAAGGGCGGAAGATATAGTGGCGGAGCTTTTCAAGATAGCCGAGGATAAAAATGGTTTTAGTGTGTGATTTTTTTGTTCGTGATCGCGAGGCTGTGTCGAACCAGATTTGTTGCATACGCGATGCAACAAACGGTAAAATAATTGCAGCAACGCGTTTTTTGGGACAGAAGAGTTTTGTGCCGGCGGACAGACGCGATCGGATTTATGTATACCCACCAGTAGTTTATCATTGTCGATTGATTTTGTGGTTGCTATTACACCCTTGCACAGAAATTCATTATTTTGAAGAGGAGCCCTCGCGTCATAAGCGTTTTTATTTTAATCTATTCAATAGGCCACTATTTATTTCTATGTATCGTCAGCCGGACGAAAAGTATGCTAGGCACTTAAAAAAGTATCGTAATGTGAAAAGAGTATTTGTTGAAATGGAAGACCAGCGCGAATTTCTAATACGAAGAGGCATTGCGCCAAGTTTAGTTGAGGTGACACCAACGCCAATTAATTTGATTCTGCCTAAAAAAATAACGAGTTGCCAATATAATCCAGATGCTCCATCGATAGGATTTGCAAGTTGGAATCAGAAGTATCCCGATGCTCTAAAAAACAGAGGATTGATATACTTACTTGATTTATTGGTGCTGACGACAAAGGCAAAGTTGCATATTGCTTTGAGAGACAGTAAAACGAGAGAGTTGATACGTGAGGTTGAAAAACGTGGAATAAGCCACCGGGTGTTTTTGCACGACATCTCAACTCGTGAAGAAGTATTAGAAATGATGACGGGCTGTGATTTTATTGCATATGTAGCCCAATCAAAGGTCGTGAAGTCCGTTCCGAATTCAATCATTGAAGGTTTAGCACTTGGGAAACCAGCGATTATTAGTGATATGGTCGACTTTTCGTGTGAGGTCGCAGAAAACAACCTTGGGACAGTAGTACTGGCGGGCCAAAAGCCAAAAAGATTTTATGTCCAATTGGCGGACTATAAAAGTATGTCGAGATCCGGGAAGAAATATGCGGCAAACCACACGAGAGAAAACTACGTCAATGCCATTATGAGAGGGTATCGGTGAGAATTGCTATATTTAGTCCTTGGGCGGTGTCAGTTCGCTCCGTTGGCGGAACAGAACGTTTTGTAGTAGACTTGTCTACCGAGTTGCAAAAATTAGGACATGAGGTTGTGGTATATATGCTTACGGGTGAGAATAATTTGATCAGAGATATACGTTTTATATCTCTTGATTTGCTCGGGAAGGGCGCGATAGCGGACGAGTATTCAATAGAACGATTTGTGGGTAAACTAGATGAGGTAAATTCGTTCGATAATTTCGCGGCAGAGATCGAGCGCAGAGTTGACGTATCGGAATTCGATGTCGTGCACCTCAATTCTATATTATTTGCCCGCTGTTTTTGCCATATGCGTCGCCATTTTACGCTTCACGCCAATGCGGATGAATGTGAGTTGGCTTGGGGTAAAAAAGCATACGACAGTATTATCCGTGTGATGTCTAGCGAGATTTTGAGGACGCAAACTGACGCATCGGCACCCTCGCAGTTTTATGCACAAGAGTTTTCGTCGCTGTTTCATGCGCCTATTAGGTGTATTCCTCATGCGATCGATGCGAACCGCATGAAGTATGGCGTGGATAAGGAAGTCTTTTGTACGAGAAATAAACTATCTGCTCAGAAAACCACTATTACGTTGCCGAGTCGGCTAGAATTGGCTCAAAAACAGCCGGATATCGTACTAAGGGCGGCGAGGCTTCTCCCGGTACATATCCTTAAAAACATGCAACTTTTGTTCTGTGGTGTTGATAAGCAATACATTGGTGTTGAAAATGAATTGAAGGCATTATCTTCGAAAATCGGTGCCGATTCTTTTTTTAGACGGTTTGGACTTGATGAGATGCCAAGTGTTTATCGGGCAAGCGATATAGTTGTTCTTCCGAGCAGATTTGAAAGCTTTGGCTACTCGGCTCTGGAGTCATTAGCTATGGGCAAAGCTACTGTACTAAATGATATTCCTCCCTATCATGAAATTGGCATCGGAAATCCCAACGCATTTTTTTTCGACGGTACGGCTAAGAACTTATCGGAACAGCTTTTTTACGCCATCTCTCGTAATGAGTCGCATGTTGCGCCAGCTGAATGGTTAGCGCGATATAATATGAAAAAATGGGCGAAAGAGTACGAGGAGGTGCTGTCGTGAATAGAATCGTCGAGAAATTAGCCGCACGAAATCGTTACGCTGTTACAAAACTCCTTGGACGTGGGTTTGTGCAAAAATCTTTGTCGGACGGTCTTTCGTGCAAAGAGATATTGCTTGCAAATGAGAAATTATCGGCAAGTTTGTATGGCCGAAAAGTATATGCCGCCTTGCGTATGGGTGATGTGCAGTGCCTAGAGAAAATGAGTAGAGACAATATGGAGCGGGTGATACTACCGATTGATGTTTTGGACAATGTTAACCTTGATGACTATGCGCTAGTTCTCGTCCGCCCCGAGATGATTGGTAGGATTGGTGAAATAAGAGATTATTTGATCCACAACGGTTTTTATATATGCATAGAAAAACACGCAGAAGTTAATTTTTTTCAGTATTGGGCTATGTATCACGCGGGACTTATTCATCCAGATGCTCAAATGGACTTTCCGACGCGCACCCTCAATTATATCAATCGTCCGATTTATATTATTATAGCGCAGTTAAAAAACGGCGAAAGTTCGGCTAGCGACTTATTACATAATCTAAAAGGAGTGCAGGGGTGCTATCAAAAAAATACACTTCGCGGAGATCTTGTATATAATTTTTTTAACGAATATGTGACGGCGAACCAAGAGATAAAAAGTAAAGCTGCCACTATGGCATTCGACCCTATCGGCACTATCCGAGCTTTAGTTCAAGGGCGAGTGGCATCTGACCAGGCCCATAATACGGTTGATAACCCGCTTTTATTCTACATCGGGCAAGGAATACATGTGCCAAAAGGCAATGAAATCTCACGGGATTTGCGTATATTGTTGACCGACAAAGAAATAGAAATGTTATCGACGAAACGCAACTTGCGAATACTAATCACCGAAGGCATGGAGAGCAGTGTATATGTCGATCGTATTGGCGGGAAAGATGTGTATGTAAAACGTGCGAAAAAGGGAAGACGGCAAGATTATAAGTTTGAAGCAGGGGTGCTGCAAGAGCTTGAAAAAGTCCATGCAAAAGCGCCGAGGTTCATTGGACTTTCAGGGGGCGGGGACGAGCTGACGATTAGTAAAGTGCCGGGCTTTTCGATTGATGACACTNNCTAGTTTGATATTTAGTGCCGGCATATACAACGATGTGGCGTGCGAAATGGAAAAGTGGCGGGCGATTTTGCCCAAAAGTGAGTCTGAGTTGAAAAAGGTTGGCGTAGTCCGTGAATATGACGCTCGGCGGGTTTCTTTGGCCTTAGGGTTGGAGCGCGGTAAAAGAGTAATGGATATGGTGCGCATTCTTGAAGAAAAACACCGGAATTATTTGGACTCAGTTAGAAAAACGCTGGTACATGGTGATTTTTCGTTTGATTCGATTTTTGCCGACAACGGCGTTTTTTCGGGAGTCATCGATTTTGGCGATGCGTTTTTTGGCGATCCGCTGCTAGATGTAGCATATTTTCGGTTCAAAGAAATTAACAAACCGTATGGGGCAAGGTCGTATAAGCTGTTGGTGAATGCGTTGAAAACAAATCCCGATGATGGTTTGGTCGCGCTTTATATGATTTATTTCGCGCTTGACCGAATTTTAGATTGCGCCGACGATGGAATTCGCGCGAAGTTTATTGATAAGTTAGACCGCGTTCTTGGAATGGATGGCGGGTGATATGAGCATGTTCTTTAGCTGATCAGGTTTTATGTCAATGTTGCCTAGGTCTTTTTTTGGAATCTATTTAGCGTCGGATAGTTCGCCGTTTCGGAAAAGCGCTCATCATCGTCAATGACAATGGCTCAGAGAATATGGGAGCAGTATACGACTACTTACAAGAACAAAAGACCACGCAGCTCTTTGCGAGACCTAAAACCCCGAAGGATAAACCCTATATTGAAAACTTTATCGGCAAGATGCAAAAGGAGTGCCTGGACGAGGATGACCGTACTAAAAAGACTGTCGCAGAAAGACAGAAGCAGATAAACGAGTGGGTAAACGACTTTCACTATTACCGGCCCCATCAGTCTCTCAATTACCAAACGCCACAAGAGTTTTGTGATACACTTGGAATAACTATTCCACGAGTGGAAAGTGTCTACGAGGTAGTGAGTTAGGGCACGACCGTTGACCAATTTGCCCTACCTGTGCTATAATACGAACGTTCGTTGGTAGCGAGAGCGTGAGGAATGAAGTGTGGGCGCTTATTCGCTACCGACAAAAGTACTTAAAAAGGTTGCAAAAGGTGTAAAAAGGAGGCTGTTGCAAGATGAACAAGCAGAACTCAGAGGTCATGCGAACAGCAAGAGAGGGCAAACACCCAATATTGCCGTTCGAGGCAGAAACTTTGCGTACTCAGTGCAAAACCTATTCCACAGATCGCAAGAATTTGCTGCGCAGTGGCACGGGCGCGTGCGGAGGGCTGGGCCGTGATCTCGGCGATGACGGCTGGGGGTATTCCGGCGAATTGGCTCTGAAACAAGATGCTGAATGCTCGGGTTTTTTGGCAGAGCAAAAGAAGCGAACAGCATATGATTCCGTGATATTCATGCCGACCGGGACCGACAAGGAAGTCGGCTTGGGTTCACTGTGTGCCATCGAGATTCATGCGCCGAGTGGCGAGATTCTTGATTGGTACTCGGTGTTCTTTACTGGGCGGGTCGTCACCCTGCCCGACTATATTACCGAGTTATTGCCGCCACAGGGTGATTGCTCAGTCGTCACTTTCGAAAGCCCGGTCGGACAAGCCATTTTTGGCACGACGTTGGGCGGCACTGTCAGGATGCAGGGCGGCGATAATCTGGTGAAAGTAGTTCGGATCGAGTCGCCGCTGGCGGACTTTTATGCAGATCAGCAACAACTGGCATAGCCAGCAGCAACCCATTTGGTCAGCTTAACAGCTGACCTTTTTCCCGCTTGTGTTTTGCAAAGCGGTTGTGATAATATAGTTGTATGAAGATCTCCAAGAAGATTTTATGTGGGCTGTCGGTAGCTGCGTTGATGGTTTCGATTGTATCGGGGTTTTTTCTTGCGCATGATGTTGCGGCTGCAGGGCAGTATTTTATTGAATGCGACACGGATGCTTTTCATGAGTTTATAATGTATTACTCCCCGTCCGGGGGAGAGCCTGCCGCCAGCGGCAGCGATAACGTTTGGCAGACTCGCATAAAGGGCAGTTTTTCTGGCACGACTCTAAATGTGCCGGGAATAGTAGATACGAATGGCTGTGCTAACAACAGGCTGATTGCTTTTGGGGACGCGACCGCGGCCCACGGCTTCATTACTTGGTATCGGAATAGTAGTTATGCGAGCGGGAAAACAGAATACTGGGGAACTCAGGACGACAACGCTTTACGCCAGACATTCGTGCCGTCAGCGCCGAACGATGGTAATTATACGATAATATGCGAGGGCGAGATAGTTGCAACGCGCGTTTCGTTCTATAACAACGTTGCTTCCAACGAAGAAGACCTTTGGAATTGGGTGACAAATGGCGGATATGGCTCGGCANNTCCCGTCGAGACACTGAGTTTTGATGGAGGCAATGGCGGAGCCTTTGATTGCTCAAATTTGAGTAGTGCCCCGTCAATCGTTGCGGGAGGCTTAGGCAAAGTCTGGTATAACGTCACTCCGGCGCAAAAAGATGCAGTCGTAAACTTGATAAGAGGTAACTCGGGCTGGGACGACACTGGTAATGTAAATTATATGTGGATGCAGTGCCAGGACTACAGCGATGGCATACCTGGCATAGTTGCGGGCTATAAGGGTGGTGCAAAGACTTTCGAAGGTCTGCTTTACGACTTTAGCGGCGGTTGCTTGGAGCTGGACAATATCATGAAGGGTTTTGGCGCTCAAGACTATCGAGACCCCAGCTGGGACGAAGGGGTGGTTGGGCTTGAATTTACTCCCGAACAATGGAACAGCCAAATCGGCTCTTGGTTGCGCAGCCACGCTGATTATGAAGACGTTTATACTCCTGGCAGAGTCGATGATCCAAATAATCCCGGAGGTGTTGATAACGACATCCAAAGCGAAGTCGAATGCAACGTGTCTGGGATTGGNNGCTGTGTCCGGTACTGGAAGGCGCGGGCCATTTTATGGAAAGCTTGTATCGGCTGATTGAGGATAACTTCTTGGTGGTTGAGGCGGAAGTGATGGATACCGACGGTGGCGGACTATATCAGGCTTGGACAGTGTTTCGAGACATTGCGAACATAGCATTTATAATAGTGTTTCTGGTAATAATCTTCTCCCAAGTGACCGGTTTTGGAGTGACGAATTACGGTATCAAGAAGATGCTGCCGCGGCTAATAATTACAGCCATTTTGGTGAACCTGTCGTTCTTTATTTGCCAAATTGCCGTGGATATTTCCAATATACTGGGTGCGCAGTTGAACCAATTCTTGAGCAACATTGTTCCGTTAGCGAACAACGTGGAGCAAACCAGCCAGTCTAGCGGCTTGCTCGGCACCGGGGCATTGGTAGGGGTGATTGGTATCGCAATCGCCGGAGCCGTAACTGGTGGCGGTATCTTTTGGGGTGCGATTGGTTCGCTGATCGCTCTGATTCTAACTGGCTTGTTTGCTATTTTGGCGATGTTCTTGATTTTGACTTTCCGCAACGTGGCGGTTATTATATTAGTTGCCATTGCACCGATTGCTTTTGTGTGCTTTGTTCTGCCCAATACGCAGAATCTGTTCAAAAAATGGACTGGGATGATGAAATCGATGTTGCTGCTTTACCCGCTTTGCGGAATCTTAATAGGCGGTGGTCGGTTGGCGGCGATTATAATGAACAATGCGCTAAATGTGCATTACGAAACGCAGCCAGCTTCGTTGTTTAATCTATTCGGTGCGGTCCAAATTAACACCGAAGCAGACGCAATCAAACAGATCGTGATTTTTGCTTTACAATACCTGCCGTTCTTCGCGCTACCCATGCTGTTCAAGAGTTCACTTGCTGCTACCGGCAAGCTGGGAGCGGCCGTGTCCGGCTTCGCGGCTAGAGGCAGGAGTCTTGGTAAATCGCTGGGCGGTAAATTGGCAAAGCCAGCTAAAGAGCGCGAGCAGGAGACGAAAGCCACATCTCAGTGGGCGCTCCGGCGTGCGGCGAGAAAAAAGACTCGAGTTGCAAGCCGTGTGACGGCAAACGCAGCTAGAGCAGCTGGAGCATACGATGATGATGTACAAGAACAGCTCGATAAGTACAAGTCGGAAGGGTATAAAGACACTTTAATGAGCCAGGTAGAATCTGGTCTTGAGACGGCGACCAAGGCGAATGTGGGGTCTGATCGTGCTGGGGAACGCGGTGTCGCGTTAAAGGGAGCTATAACCAACGCCCAGATTGATGCGAACAACATGAACGTGCAAAAACTTGACGTGGCCCAGAGCGCCTCTGACCGCGACATGCGGGCTGAAGAATACGCTGCAAGGATAAAAGCAGGCGAAGTTGCAAAAGGACGAGATGAAGTCAGTAGTGCGTTGGCTAGTCGCATTACAGAGGCCGGTAATGCTATATCTACCGCAGCAGCAGCAGGCGATGCTGCGGCAATAGCCAAAATGGCTACAGCTGGAGGCGACAGGAGAATGGCCGGATATAATGAAATTAGGGGCACTCGAACTCAGGCTGCTGGTTATATGGCGTCTGATGCCGAGGTCGCCAATTTCAAGAAAGCTAAAACGGCGGAATATGCTAATAACCCTGCCATGAACCTTGGCCAGATGGAAAAAGACTTGACCGATTCATTGGTGCAGGGTGATAAAGCCACCTTTGAAGCGGTGTCTGATGCGTTGCTGAACCGTGGCCCAGCTGGTCAGGCTGTACTCCGCGATAAGGTGCGGAGCCTGGGGGCAGTCACAAATGATGCGCAAGCAAAAATGCTCCAGGACTGGGGAGCAAATAGTCAAAAGCTCAAGGCCGACGACCCAATTATTCAAAACTATTTGAAGAAGTTGGTTGATCCGAGCACCGGTAGGCGTGGTGCTGGTGCTAGGTCGTTTGATGCCTCAATACCGGGAATTATTGAAAACTTGGAACAGAGTGCAATCAACACCATGGATGATGCCAGCACTGCTCACTATACAAGTACCGGTGATGCGTTTACTAATTCCGCAACTACTGCGAAATTTGTAAAAGCACTGGCTGACGGCACCACTAAGAACAGAGCTGTCTTGAATGCCTCACTTAGCCACTTGGCAGGCCGAGATGAACTCCGATATGTATCAGAGGCTATGGATACCAAGGCATTCGCAAACTTGAGCACCGATGCCCTTGCGCACCTAGAGATGACTAGTGAATTCCAGCATAGCTCCGCATCTCAACGATCAGCAATTCAGACAATCCTGAACAGAAACTTTACCGATGCATCTATGAGGGCGCAAATCGCAGATTACTTGAGGAGGACTGGTCAACCTGTTGATGCAAGCGGTAATTTCCATATTCAAGATGCCAACAAGCGTGATATTGCAATCAATGCCACTACCGGGGACTTCGCTTGATGCATAGAAAAAACCCGTCCGTTTGGACGAGCTTTAGCTTTTTGGCGCTTGTTATCCCCTTGTTCAGCAGTCTGTCGGTTTTTACGCCGAGGGACACACGGGGCGACCCGCAAATTTGAGGCCCTTTCGTTGCTCCTCATCTTTACTAAGCCACTACACGACCTATACGACAACCGCTGAAGGTCGTCTCGCTCTTTTCTTCTACCACCATTATCCTTTTTAACTCTAGCTGGCTGCTAGAAAAATCCCGTTGGCGGGAAGGATTGAGATGGCCTCGGATTGGAGTTTTTATAGGTCTCGTATAGAACGCGTCGGACTGTATGGGTGGAAGGGTGGTGCCCAGATCCGAACAGTAGTATCTATACAACAAACGCAAGGACGGAACAGGGCTTCCGTTTAAACCTTTTCTAACTGGCGCTTACACAGTTAAATCATATTTATTAGCGCCGTTTTCGTTAATGATGCTTATGATATCCGAGTTGCCCCTGTGGGTACCATACTAGCTGATTATAGCACACATGCTTAAATATGTCAACGGTTGTGGCATGTTTTGCGTTGGCTTGGGCGGTTTTTCGCTAAAAATAAGCGTAAGCGTATCTGTCGAGGCTTTATCCGCCAAATGTTGTAATTTTTACAACATTTGGCGGGGTTTTGGAGCGTGTTTTTGCTTGGTGAGATGGTATAATAAGGTAAAGAACGGAGGTAATTGCGATGAGGTATCAGATTTGTGTGTCGGGGGCGTCAACGGGCGAAACGGTGCGGATGTCAAAGGATCTGGCTTTTGAATTGGGGCGAGCGGTGGCGGAGAGTGGTAAAACGTTAACGACAGGGGCGACCGTGGGGTTGCCGATGCACGCAGCGGCTGGGTTCAAAAGTTTTCCGAACCCCAAGGGGCTTTCGGTGGGGTTTTCGCCGGCGTCGTCTTTTCGGGAACATGTCAATTCATATAAGCTGCCGGTGCGGCAATTTGATTACATCAACTTTACTGGCATGGATTATGTGGGGCGGGACGTGCACTTGGTACGCTGCTCGGATGCGGTGATTACGATTGGCGGGAAGATGGGCACTTTGCATGAATTGGCGACAGCGCTGGAATCGGGCAAGGTTTGTGGAGTTTTGCTGGGTTCGGGCGGAACGGCAGATTATGCGCAGACGTTGTTCGGTGCGATTGAGGTGCCGGAGGCCAAAGATGTGATCTATGACACGGATCCGGATGAGTTGGTGTGGAAAGTAGTCGCAAGGTTAGATGCTGAGTATGAGGGGTTTTATCACGACCCGGAGGATACGCATGTGAGCGCGAGGCGCTCTGGTGAGGGATAAAACTTGCTTTTTTAGCGAATTTTTGCGTCAAAGTTTCCGATTGCTCGCTCTTCGTATCGCAAAATACAGTTCGCTCCGCTGCTCAACTTTTCCTTGAACTCCGTCTAAATGCGCAAGTTTTATTTACCGTAGAGTTCCTGCGCGAGGTGGGCGAAGAGGGCATGTTGGAAGTGGCAGTTTTCGCGGGCGTAGAAGGGGATGCGGCGCACGGCGTTGTAGGCCACGTCAAAGATATTGGCGGAAACAGGGATGCCTTCGAACCCTTTGGCGGAAAGAAAGTGCTTGTTCCAGAACTCGAGTTCGGGGTACTTTTTTGCCAGCTCGTGGATTTCTTTGCGCAGTTCGCCGATGCGGAAGTTGGCTTCGATGGACTTGTTTTGCATAAAGCCGCGAAAAACGATGGGCCAGTCGATTTTGGGGAGCATGGCGGGGATGCCGAGGTTGAGGTCGGTGGCGATTTTTGGCGCATCGGCCAAAAATCGCGAGTTTAGAGCTTGGTAGAGTTCTTCGCCGGTCACTTTTTCTGGGTCTAGACCCAGATCCGCTATTAGGGCAGCTTGGTTTTTGTTCAGATCGCCGAGCGTTTTGGCTTCCAGACCCCTTTTGCCAGTGCGTTTTTCCGATGACGTCCAGAACACGGTGAACATCGGTTCGCGTGCGCCGAGTAAACTTGATAATTGGCTCATTTCTTGATTCCTTTCTTTAGTATTCCGGCTTTGGCGCCGATTTGGCTTACAACAGATGAAGCGTTGGCGATGCCGAAGTCCATGGCTTCGGTCAGGGATTTTTTTGCCGCATAGCGGCTCAAAAATCCCGAGCCGAAGGCATCGCCAGCACCGGTTTTATCTTTGGCTTTCTTGTCGGTCTTAGGCACAGTGGCCCGGACGGTTTCCGCTAAGGTCGTTGCCACTGCGCCGTTTAGTCCGTCGCTAACAATCACGCACTTTGCGCCGGCGAACTTGCGTAGGTCGGCTGCCAGATCTTCTAATTCTTCGCCTTGAACCAGAATTTGGGCCTCCTGCTTATTGACGAGCAGGACTTCGATGCGTTGCAGAAACGGCTGCAATTTGGTTTTTTGCTCTAATTCCAATGTGCCCGGATTGAACATGATGTGCGCTCCGGCTTGTTCGCAGGCATCCCAGAGCTTTTCGATGAACCGGAAATCCCCGCTCAGAGTTGTGATATACGCCCAGTCGGGATTGACCTTAGCCAAAACGTCGGCGTCAACTGTATCGTAGGTGTTTGATGCACCTCGGTAAACCAGAGCAGTGCGTTCGCCGTCAGGTGCGACCAACATGACCGAATATCCGGTTCCGCGTCCTTGGGAATAACAAACGTTGCCAACGCCAACGTTCTCGGTACGGAGTTGCTCCACAACAGTCATTCCGGCGATGTCGTCGCCCACCGTGCCGATAAAATCCGACTCAAAACCCTGCCGGGCAAAAGTGACAGCAGCGTTAGTAGCACCCCCACCGGTAGAAAATGTCACATTGTCTATATCGACCTTGGCGCCAAGTTCAATCTTGTCAAAAACACTGCGACCACCAAGTTTGGCAGTAGAGAAATCATCGCGGTCGCGCAGAAAAACATCTTGCAGAGCAGCCCCAATGCAAGCAAACTTCATAGGGTTAGAAAACTCCTTTTTTTGTGATTTCGGCTTGCAGGTCAGCGAAAGCTTTCTTGGGGTCAGGCGCGCCGGCGATGGCTGAGCCAACGTTCAGGATTGAAACTCCGCTGCGGCGAATCGCCAGGATATTTTCCAAAGTTATGCCGCCATCCCAGCCCACTTCAACCATTGGGTTAATCTCTTTGACCATCTTGACTTTCTCTGTTTGCATCAAGTCGGCGCTTGCGCTATGCTGACCAAGGTCGGCCATGGTTCCGTCAAAAACCAGCACGTGTTGGGCGGCCTCAATCAGTGGCTTGACGTCTCCTGGAAAAGTCGTTTTGACGAGGGCGACGCCAGCTTTGACCCCGGCCTCTTTCAACCTGTCCAAAATAGGTATCAAATTCTCTCGGACTTCGGCGTGAAAAATCACCATGTTTGGCTTGAGTCGGATAACCGTGTCTATGTAGGCCGATGGATGGGCGACCATCATGTGTAGGTCAGCCTTCCAGCCGGCTGGCCACCAAATTTGACCGATATTGATGGTCTTTACCTTGGTGAATTCGCCATCGGCTATGTCAATTTGCACCCGATTGGTGAATTGATTATATACAACCATGTACTGTTTGTAATGATCGGACGTGTCCGTCAAAACCGTTGGCACAACTGTTGCATCTGGCAGATCGAAATCTCTAGCCATTTTTGCCTCCCATTTATATTTCATCCAATTGATTGTTGCGCCGGATATAGCGCGGCGCTTTCGCAAACGGAGTAGCGAGCCAAGTGTCAATAATGTCTTTCCAAAGAATGTCGTCAGACTCTAGGACGCGGGAAGGCAGGCAGAGGATATTGCTGTCGTTGTCGTTGCGGCTCATGCGCGCTTCGGTGCTATCCCACACAACAGCGGCGCGAATGCCTTTGAAGCGGTTGGCCATCATAGCCATGCCTTGGCCACCACCGCAAATCAGGACAGCCCGGGGGTCCGAGTCCTCCGACCCTAATACCTCCATGGCTGCCTTGCGGGCAAACTGGGGAAAGTCGTCGTCTGGGTCGAGAACTTTGTCGCCGACGTCGATATAGTTAATATCGCGCGTGCGCAGATACAGTAAGACCTTTTCTTTTAGCCTAAACCCGTTATGGTCTGATCCGACAAATACTTTCATCTTACCCCTATTTGGCTCCGAAATCAGCGGCTAGTTCGACCAGCCGATTGGAGTAGCCCCACTCGTTATCGTACCAAGCCACAACCTTGATCAGGTTGCCGCCTACTACATCGGTTAGTTTCAAGTCCACAATTGAGCTATTGCTATTGCCCTTAAAGTCGCAGCTGACCAGCTCTTCTTCGGTGACTGCCAGTACACCCTGCAGGGCATCTTCGGTGGCGGCTTTTTTGAATGCAGCGTTAATTTCGTCTTTGGTGGTGTCGCGCTTGGTGACGATGGCAAAGTCGGCCATACTAACAACTGGGGTGGGGACGCGAACCGACAGCCCGGCGAACCTGCCTTGGATTGGCGGGAATGCTAGGCCAGCGGCTATGGATGCGCCGGTGGTGGTTGGCACGATATTTTCGGCGGCGGCGCGGGCTTCGCGCAGATCTTTGGCTGGGGCATCAAGCAGCCTTTGGCTAGCGGTGTAGCTGTGAACTGTGGTCATCATGGCTTTTTCTACGCCAAAAGCTTCTTCGACAATTTTGATCACTGGGGTTATGCAGTTGGTGGTGCAGCTAGCATTGCTGATGATTTCGTCGTCTGCTGACAGGTCTGAATCGTTGACGCCGATGACGATTGTTTTAACCTTGTCGCTTTCGTCTTTGGGTTTGGCAGGGGCGGATATGACTACTTTTTTGGCGCCAGCCGTGATGTGCGCGCGAGCTTTGGCGGGATCGGTAAACAGGCCAGTGCTTTCAATTACTACATCTACTTTCAAATCGCCCCAAGGCAGCGCAGCCGGGTCTTTTTCGGCAAAGACGCGAATTGATTTGCCGTCAATGGTGATGCCTTGTTCATCTGCCGAAACTTCGCGATTATATACGCCGTAAGACGAGTCGTACTTGAGCAGATGGGCCAAGGTTTTGGCGTCTGTCAAATCGTTGAGCGCTACCACTTCTACATCGTCGCGCATCAGAGCGATTTTTAGACTGTTGCGTCCGATTCGCCCAAATCCGTTGATTGCCATTCGTATCATATTTTTACCTCCTATTAATCTGTGCCTTTATTATAGCATAGCGTTTTAGGGAAGAAAAGTATTGACTTTTAAGCGTGAGTGTGATACAACGAGCAGCCGAGGTGTTTTTGCGTTTTTCGCACGGATAATCTATAATAAGACATATGACAAAAAGTGCAAAGAAGATGTATGTGACAACGGCGATTCCGTATGTGAATGGGAGGCCGCATATTGGGCATGTGATGGATTACCTGCTGGCTGATGTGTGGGCGCGGTGGCAGAAGCAGAAGAATGGTGGCGAATTGGATTTGCGGTTTTCGGCCGGAACAGATGAACACGGTAATAAGAATGCGCAAAAAGCGCGCGAACAGGGGATGGAGCCGCAGGAATTTGCAGATAATATGTCGGCTGAGTTTGTGAAGTTGGTTGACCGATTGAACGTGGGGCACACGGACTTTGTGCGGACGACGGATGTGCGACATGTTGCGACTGTGCAGAAGATTTGGCAGAAGCTTGCGGATGCGAAGAGCCCCGACGGGCAGAGATTGATTTACAAGGGCAGCTATGAGGGGTGGTACTGCGAGGGTTGCGAGGGGTTCGTGACGGAAAAAGAGGCAGAAGAGAACGGGTTTGTGTGTCCGGATCATAAAAAGCCGTTGGTAAAACTCAAAGAGGAGAATTATTTTTTGCGGGCGAGCGCGTTTTCGGAGCGGATTCGGGAGGCAATTGAGAGTGGTGAAATGCAGATCGTGCCGGAGTTTCGGGCGAAAGAGTTTTTGAATTTGATACGTGATGGGTTGGCAGATGTGAGCGTGACGCGGCCACGGCGCAGTTTGAGTTGGGGTGTGCCAGTTCCGGGCGACGAAGAGCAAGTGATTTACGTGTGGATTGATGCGCTGGCCAATTACCTGACGGCAATTGGGTATCCGGATTCTGGAAATTGGGCCGATTTTTGGCCAGCCGATTTGCAGGTGATTGGCAAGGACATTTTGCGGTTTCATGCGGGGATTTGGCCGGCGATTTTGCTTGGTTTGGACCTGCCATTGCCGCGGAGGTTTTTGGTGCATGGGTATGTGACGATTGGTGGCGAAAAGATGAGCAAGTCGATTGGAAACGTTGTGGACCCGTTTGAAATTATTGATAGGTTTGGAGTGGATGCCTTGCGGTATTACTTTTTGCGGCATATCCCGACGTTTGACGATGGCGATTTTACCTGGGAGAAGTTTGAGGCGGCGTATAATGGGGAACTGGCGAATGATTTGGGGAATTTGGTGAGCCGGGTGGCGAAGATGTGCGAGAAATACAACTTTAGTCCGAGGCCATCTTCGCAAATATCTGCTCCAAGGGGACGTTGTTCGCCCAACCTGTCGTCACAGGTGGGCGCCAACTCGCCCTCGGCCGTAGCCTGCAGGATGCCCCTTGGCCCAGATTTTGCTCAGAAGATGGATGCTTTGCGGTTTTCGGATGCAGTCGATTGGGTTTGGGGCGAGATTCAAAAGCTGAATAGATTGGTTGATGAGCGAAAGCCGTGGGTGTTGGCGAAGGACGAGGGGAAGCTCGATGAATTGCATGGGGTTTTGCGGGAGCTGTGTGAGGGGTTGATGCTGTTTGGCAAAATGCTTGCGCCGTTCTTGCCGGAGACTAGCGCGAAGGTTTTGAGTATTTTTGGGACGGATGGCGTGAAATATAGCGGTGAGATTCTGTTTCCGAAAAAGTATATGAAAGATTAGGCGATGAGTGGTTCGGTATTGATTGATACGCATTGTCATATCCACGCGCGAGATTATCCGTTGGATGCGGAGGAGGCGTTGCTGAATGCGCGTGAGGCAGGTGTGACGAAAGTGGTTTGTATCGGTACGGATGCTGAGGACTCAAAACTGGCGGTGGAGTTTGCCGAGCAGCATGACGGGGTTTATGCGACGATTGGGGTGCATCCGGCTGGTAGGATGCCCTTTTTATGCGGAATTAGTGGAGATAAAGTTGGCAGCAAGACCGTGGCGGTCGGTGAGGTTGGGTTGGATTACCACTACAAGCCGTATGACCGGGAGGCGCAGATTCGGTTGTTTGAGGAGATGCTGCAGGTGGCGATGGATGCGGGGTTGCCGGTGGTTTTTCATGTGCGGGAGGCTTTTGAAGATTTTTGGCCAGTGGTGGATGGTTTTTTGGGACGTGGACCAGGGAAGTTGCGTGGGGTGGTGCACGGGTTTTCGGAACGGTCAGCTATGGCGACGGAATGCGTGGAGAAGGCGTTAGAGCGGGGGTTTTATGTTAGCTTGAACGGAATAGCTACGTTTTCGAAAGATAAGGACCAAATGGCGGCGTTTGCGGCTGTGCCGCAAAATCGGTTGATGTTAGAAACCGATGCGCCATTTTTGGCGCCGCCGCCATTTCGGGGCAAGCCGAATCAACCAGCCTATGTGCGGGAAATAGCGCAATTCTTGGCGGACAAGCGGGGTGTGAGCTTTGAGGAATTAGCGCGGGCGACGACCAAGAACGCAGAGGAACTGTTTGGATTCGCGAAAACCTGAGATAGTATAGATATGATTAGCCGCAAAAATAGCTGTAAAGGCTACCTTGCAAAAAGTCGGCCTCGGGTGTATAATTGGTTTCGTACAATCCCTGTATGGGACGGTAGCTCAGTTGGTAGAGCACGAGGCTTTTAACCTTGGTGTCGCGGGTTCGATCCCCGCCCGTCTCACCATTTTGGTTTGACTGGATTTTACTATGCGAAAACTTTGGCGGGTGGCTGTTCGGTTTGTGCATCCGTCCTGGGCTGTCACTTGGCTGGCGGTCGGTGTTGCGGCGGGGGTGATAGCTAGTTTTGTATTCGATTTGACGGTTTTCGGCTCGATGCTTTGGCTGGCAGTCGCGGCCGTTTTTTTGTTGTTCGCGATTCTGAGACCGCAAGCCGTGATTATTGCCCTAGCTTTTTTTGCGGGATTCCTGTGCGGTGCGGTGCGGACGAATCTGGCGATTGGAGATGTACGGATTCTTGAAACCCACTACGACAAGGAGGTGATGGTGAGTGGGCATATTTATGACGATCCGGATGAGCAGGAGGGCAGTCTGGCGCTGCGGCTGAATCGGTTGCAAATTGGCAATGATTTGAATGCGGAGGTATCGGAGATTAATGCGAACCTGTATGTGACGGTTTCGGCAAAGACTAGTCCGAAGCGTGGGGATATTATTGCCGTCTCTGGGAAATTGCAGGAGGGTTTTGGGTCGTTTGCTGGTGTGATGTGGCGGTCGAACGTAGTGCAGGTTTTGACTCCCGAGCCGGGGGATTGGGCGCGACAGGCGCGGGATTGGTTTGCGGAACGAGTCAAAGCGGAGGTTAAGTCTCCGGAAGCCGATATTGGTCTTGGATACTTGTTGGGACAAAAAAGAGGGATTTCGGTTGATGCGGAGGAGAAACTACGGATAGTTGGGCTAACTCATATGGTGGTGGCGAGCGGGTATCACCTGATGGTGATGGTGCGCTTGGCGAAACGAGGGTTTAAGAATGTGTCGCGATTTGCGGCGATTTTCGTATCTGGACTAGTGATAATATGCTTTACGGCGATTACTGGCGCGGGGCCGAGTATGATGCGGGCGGGAATCGTGGCGGGCTTGAGTTTGATTGCATGGTACTATCACCGGAAGTTCCATCCGGTTAAACTGATTCTCTTAGCGCTGGCGATAACACTGATGATGAACCCGCATTACGTAATTGACGTGGGCTGGTTATTGTCTTTTGCGTCGTTTGCGGGGATTATGATTTTGGCGCCACTGATCACGGCATATTTTTATGGTGGCAAAGGATTACGAGACGAGGACTCCCGGGAGGAATTGGAAGAATCTGATGTGCCTTTGCCGTCGTTCCATAGTGGGAAAGTCAAGACGGTGTCTAGCGCCGGGTTGAAAGCGTTTTTGCGCAAGCAGGAACGGATGGCGAAACAGGCTGGCAAGCCGAAAAAAGAGAAAGGGCCGAATTTTCTGGCGCAGATTATTATCGAGACGATGGCGGCGCAAATTTGTACTCTGCCGATTATTTTGTATTTCATAGGAGACCTATCGATGGTTGCGTTGTTTTCAAATATCTTGATCGGGCCAACGGTTTCGTTGACGATGGCCGCATTGTGTTTTACAGGAGCTTTTCACGCACTGGTGCCGTTTTTGAGCTTTGTGTTCGCGCGGGTCTCAGAGTTGGTTCTTGGCTATCACCTGGCGGTGATTAACTGGCTGAGCGAATTGCCTTGGGCGATGCGAGAGATGCCGATTGGTTGGGTGGGATTGGTGGCAATGTACGTGGGTATACTGCTCGCGATGGTTTTTCTGCGGGTGAGGAGTGGATATAGGTTGAGTAATGTTAATGTGATAGAATGAGGCTATGAAGAAAATTGTAAGTTCCGAAACGGACATGCTGGAATTAGGGCGAGAATTTGCCGGGAAATTGCTTGACGGCAGAGGTACGGATTCGGTTGTGGTTGAGTTGGTGGGCGATGTAGGGGCGGGCAAGACGACGTTTGTGAAGGGGTTAGCCAATGGTTTGGGTGTGGTCGGTACGGTGACCAGCCCAAGTTTTACAATAAATAAGAGATACAAGCTGGCAGATGGGCGAGTTTTGAGTCATTACGATTTCTATCGCTTGGCGGACGCGGGGATTATGGCAGAGGAATTGGAAGAAGCTTTGGCTAGTGGAGACATTGTGGTGATTGAGTGGGCAGACAGCGTAGCAAGGGTACTGCCAGATGGGCGGGTAAAGATATTGATAAAAGCGCTGGCAAATGGGGAGCGAGAAGTGGAGATTTCAGAATGATGTTGTTCTTGGATACGTCGGAGTCGGTGTGCAAGGTGTGGTTGGGCGAGGACTACCATGAGTGGGAGGCGGGTCGAGAGTTGGCGGTGGGGCTATTAAGTTTTTTGCGAAAGTGCGCGGGCGACACAGAAAATTGGTGGAAAGACATCTCCGGAATTGGTTTTTTTCGCGGGCCGGGTTCATTCACTGGGCTACGGATTGGGGCGACTGTCATGAATACTCTGGCCGACGCCAATGGACTGCCGATTGTGGGGGAAGTTGGAGAAGATTGGCGAGCGAAGGCTCGGTTGCGACTGGAAAATGGCGATAACGACAGGATCGTCTTACCAGAATACGGTGCGGGGCCAAAGATTACTGCGCCGAAGAGGTTTGCGTAAGCCCGGCGGATGTAGCTGTCCAGTTTAGGCGTTGCTTAATTTGTTCGAGTTCGTCCGGTGTGGCGGGCTTGACGATTTTGTCGCCGTCATTTGAACCAAGGATGTCGAACTGGTAAGTTAGTTCCAGCTCGGGCAAGTTGTTTTCGGCAATGAGTTCCATGCAGCGGTTGATATTATTCATGCAGCTGCTGGCAATTTCGGTATATTTTTCGATAACCTCTGGTTGCATATTTGTGCTAACTGTGGCTGTTACGTCGATCAAAGCTGAACGAGCGACCTCAGTATTATACTGCTGGTCGAACATAAAGTTGCCGAGAGAATAGGCGATTAACTTGCCGTTGTAGGCTTCGGATGTTTGAACCCAGTGCGGGTGATCGCCGATAACCATGTCGGCGCCATAGTCGATCATTTTGCGATAGGTGGCCGTCTTGATGCTGTCTGGTGTGGCGACGTATTCGGCGCCTGTGTGCGGCATTGCGATGACGGGCAGTTTGTTTGCGTATTTTTCTATAACGCGCAGACTTTCGTCTGGCACGACTTGGAATACACCGTGGTAGCCGCAGAAAACAATGGGCAGTGCGGCTTCTTTGGTGGAGCCGTTATCGTAATGCAAAAGTGTTGTAAGCTTTACAACATTACATAGGCTGTCAAGTGCATTTGGGTCGTAGTGGCCAAAGTATTGAATACCAGCCCCTTGAAGATTCTGCTCGGTTTCGGCAAAGGCTTCGGTTCCCTGATTGTCGGTATGGTTGTTGGCGAGAGTGAACGCCGTGTAGTACTTGGCTGCTTCGGGTAGGTATTCTGGGCGACAGTTGAAACTGAGTGTTTCTTCTTGGGCGTAAGAGGAAATGTCGATGCCTGATTTGAGCGGGCATTCTAGGCCGCCAATCCAGGCGTTGTAATCTTGACGATTAAACTCGGACAGGCGAGAAAAGGGGTAGGCGAATTGCAGATCTGATGCCATGGACCAGTCGTTGATGTAGCGACCCCAAAACACATTGCCGGTGAATAGCCAGCGGGAATTGGCGGAAACTAGGGCCGGCTCTTGGGATAGCTGCTCTGGCGCGCCGTTTGAGCTAGTCTTATCTTTGCCTGAATCATTCATGAACTTGACGGTTAGGGCGCCCGCAGCGATGCCAACTCCAAGTAGCAGAACCCAGCCGACAATTGCAATAACCTTTCGTTTCATAAGCTTTATTATATATCGTGGCGGAAGAATAAGCAAGCGACCTACTTGCTATTGCCGCCGAAGAGGAATTGCATCCATTGGTAGAAGTTGCTTTCAGGCTCCTGTTCAGATGCGTCGGACTCGGCATCGCCAATTGCTGGGTTTTCCCAAGATGTGGTTTCTTCGGGATTTTTGGGCAAGACCAGAAGGTTTTCGCCCTCTGCCGCAAGACCGAGACGTTCGCGAGCAGCCAGCTCCTGGTATTCTTTGCTCTGGTAGTAGTTGCGTTCATACTCGAGGGTGGCGGCTTGGAGCTCGGCGATGGTCCGTTCGCGCAACTTCTCTTCCACGCGTTTTTCTGCGGCGTAGTTTTTGTACAGCGTGGAAATGGAAGAATAAACAAAGATGCCGCCGATGATAATGCCAGCGATGGTCAAGGTGTTGCTGGTTTTGAGGTAGTCATTCTTGAGGCGGTACCAAGTTTGGCGCCACCTGGTCTTAAAGCCAGTCTTTACTTTGGTCGAATTCGTTTCGCTCATGATTTAATTATAGCATATGGCGTGCTATAATTAGAGGGCGGGCATGCCCGTGAGTGTGTGATGCGCGGGGGCGTAGCTCAGTGGTTAGAGCAGTCGGCTCATAACCGATTGGTCCTTGGTTCAAACCCAAGCGCCCCCACCAGGTTGTAAATTAGGAGGCTAACGTTGGCTGGATTGATATGAGTATAATACTAAATGATAACAAAATAGTTGAATGTTCGCAAAATAGAATTACGGAGTATATGCCTTCGAAATCTGGCTTTAACGGCAACAGGGTGTTTTTGTCGGACGGAGCAGTAATTAAGGTATTCGAGAAAAGCGATTACAAGTATTACGAAAACGAGATCTTGGTGCTAAAATCTTTGAGAGATTCGGGGAAGGTGGCGAAAATAATCGAAACAGGTGTTATTGACGATAAAAAGTATATAAAGGTGGAAAGAATTGAGGCTGAGGCGCTATATGGTGTGTGGCATTTGCTGAACAGGAAAGACAGAGAAAACATAATTAGACAAATTGCTGGTATTCTGAGAGAGATTAATGCGATACCAATTGGTGGTATGAATTTTAAGGCCTATATTGAGAGTGAGTTCAATGAGCGCTACGGCAGGTTAATCGTTAGTAAGGAATTGAAAGATAAGATTTATAATTTTTTTGTGAGAAATATAGGCAAAATCGAAGAGGACGAGGATGTTTACCTAATATATCTCGATGGGCATTTTGATAATTTCATGTACAACAAGGATGATGGTAAAGTTTATGTAATAGATTTTGAGGATGTTAAGGTTGGCGCGTTGGATTATCAGCTTGATATGATGAATCGGATGAGTAAATACCCTCAGTTATTTGCGAGCGAAGATGATGAGAAAAACATTAGACAGGAAGACTATCAGGATTTACTCAGCATGCTAAAAAGGTATTACCCAAAAATGTTTGAGAATAAAAACCTAAAGAAGAGATTGCAGTTGTATTCTCTAGTGTATGATATGCAGATTATTATTAAGCACAGTTTGCATGAAAGCGAGATAGCAGATAGGCTAAAAGAGGATTTAGAAGAATAAGAGCGAAGAATCCCTTGACTCTCCCGTTGGGGGAGGGCGTAAGATAGGGGTCGGAAAGGAGAAAAAGATGTTTAGTATTGGCGAATTTAGTAAGATGGCCAAGGTATCGGTGAAGACGCTAAGGTATTATGATGAGGTGGGGTTGTTGAAGCCTGCTAGGACCGATGTATTCAGTAACTATAGGTATTACGATACGGCTCAGCTGACGGACCTGCAGAGGATCATTGCGATGAAGCAGGCGGGTCTGACAATTAGCGATATCCGTGCGATTCTAAATGGTGGCGATACGGTTGTTTTGCTGAAGAAAACCAAAACCGAGCTGGCAAAACGACATAAATTATTGAAAGAAAGCATCGCTCGATTGGACCTACTAATTAAGAATAAGGGAGAAATTGATATGAAATATCATGCTACAATAAAAGACATACCGGAATATACGGTATTCTATAAACAAGGTATGGTGGAAAAGTTCGCAGATTTGAATGAGTTCATTCTGCGGGCGGGCGAAGAAGTGGGAGCCGCGAATCCGAACTTGAAGTGTATTAAGCCCGACTATTGCTATGTGTCATACTTAGACGGGGAGTATCGGGAAAAGGATATTCGGGTTGAATATGCTCAGGCCGTGGAAAGGACGGGTGTTGACACTGATACGATTAAGTTCAAAACGATTGAGCCGACCAAGGCGGTGAGTGTGTATCATAAAGGGGCTTGGGGTAAGCTGGGCGAGACATATGCTTATGCGATGAACTGGATGCGTGAGAATGGTATGGAGCCCACCGAGTTGGCGCGTGAAGTATATATTGATGGGCCGTGGAATAAGAAGTCAGAGGATGAGTATCTAACCGAAATACAGATTCCGGTGAAGTAGTATTATTTGGCCTTGGGTTGTTTTTGTTCGATCGGCGTGGTAATAACAACGTCTGTGCCGCCGCCTAGACGAGGCTTGGCCGAGATGGAGCCTCCGGTGTATGTGAGAATTAGGCGGTCTAGGAACAAGCTCAGCCCGAGGCCTTCGTAAGAGAAGTCAACGGCGGACTCGGCACGAGAGAACGGTTTGAATAATTGATCCAACTTGGCCGGGTCGATGCCTTGGCCGTTGTCGCTGACCTTGACTTGAATTGTCTTACGTTCTGGCTCGCTGGAGATGGTGATGCGGCCGCCGGATTCGGTGAATTTGATAGCGTTGTCTAGCACGGAACTGATAACAAACGAGAATAGGGCTTCGTTTTGGGTGACCTGGATACTGCCCACGGAGTTTTCGACAGTGAGTTCTTTAGCGGAAATGTCGGCTTGTCGTGTGCCGATAGCGCGTTCTATAGCGGTTTTGAGGTCAAATGCGGTGATATTGCGATTGGCGCCAGTCTTGACTTGGGCGAGCAGAATGAATTTGTCGTGGATATTACCGAGGCGTGAAAGTCCAGCGGAGTATATATTGTATGTTGGCGGCGGCGGTGTGGATGGCGCGGTGAAGAATAGGGCGCCCATGGCTGTGCTGATGTTGGCGGCTTGGTCGCCAATGAACTTGTTGCGAATACGGTCGATGGCTTCTTCGCGTTCAATCAGGACCTTGTTTTCTTGGCGCAGGCGTTTTTGGATATAGTAGTTGCGCACTAGCAGATAAACAACCACAATGAAACCGATGATGATTAAAATCTGGAACCAAGTGATGCCGCCGCCAATTTGTTTTTCACCGACTACGCCGATAAGGAAGTTGACGATGAGAGTGAGGACAATGGAGAGGGCGATGGGCAGCCAGAACCAAACGGAACGCCAGAATGGCTTTGGTTTAGGGACATCGTTGGGGTCGGGCAGGGTTTTAAGAGCAGGGTTTTTGTTAGCGGCCTCTAGGCCTTTATCGATTTGATCACCGAGGTTGTTGATGGTGTTGTTGATGGATTCAGACTGTTCTGTATCGATGACTTCGGCGCCGAGCATCAGTGAGGCGCTATCGCGCATAATGGCCAATGGGGTGCGGACATAGTGGGAGGCAAGGGTGATAAAATTGTCTTTTTCTTCGGCGATATCTTTTTCGCGCTTATATAATGCTAATAGGCGGCGGCGATAAAGGTATTCGCGAATGGCCTGGATGAGCGGGATGAGAATCAGGATGAGGATAACCACGAAAACGTATAGTGGGATTTGATTGACCACTTCTGGCGGTAGCTCGCGGAAGAATTCCTGGACGTTTTCGGGGATTAGGTCAACGATGGCATGTGCTACTGGTTGCAGGAAGTTGGGGACATTAGGGAGATCGGGGCGTTGCTCCGTTGGGCCGGTTGTCCCGGGGTTGGTGGGGCTTGGCGATGGAGATGGAGACGGGGATGGTGTGGGTTCCTCTGGAAGCTCAGTGCAATTGCCGTCTTCACTAATCATACCACTCGGCACGGTTTCTTGAATGCCGGGAATGTTTAGACAAAGGTCTCCGGCCGAAGGGGGAGTTGGGGGCTCGGAGGGTTCGACAATTGGGAGGCAAGTGTTGGTGATTGAGTCTAGGTAGTAGCCGTCAGGTACGGCGGTTTGTACGTCGTCTAAGTTGGGGCAGATGTCAACAGGCGGGAGAGTTTGGCGGTAGCAGTTGCCTAGTTCTGTACGGTAGTAGCCATCAGGTATGGTTTCTTGGTCGCCGGGGAGATTTAAGCACAGATCGATTGGCGTGGGGCTAGGGGTTGGCACTTCTACTTTAATGTCGGTATTGTTGGCAAAAACTGGGCTATCAAAAACCGCACATACGGCAACCGTTGAGAATAGTAGCAATATAGTGCAAATACGCATGACCTTTTTCATACATTAGCATTATAGCGGATTATTACAGCAAAAGCAAATGTTTTTTATGATTCGGTTTGGGCTTTGCGGAAGAGGATATCGAAGTAGGCTAGGACTACGCTTACGATTATGATATAAATCAATGCGGGCTGCAGGAAGCCGTTGATTTGAGCGGAGATGTTATCGAGATTAGTGAAAGCGGAAACTTTAGGGAGCAGAAGTGTGGTGATGAGGGCGGCGAATGCCAGCGATTGGAGCAGCTGGAATTTGCTTGAATAAGACCGATCGCTGCGGAAGTAAACAATGAGTGGGAATAATAGTATTAGTAGCGCACAATACAGACTAGTGGACGCATCTGTCGTTAAGAATGGTACATGCGCCGACAAAGTAGAAGATGTGAAGCTGGCTACGTCTGATGCTGTAAGGTTAAAAATGGTTTGCCCGGCGATTGCAGCCAGGATGGCCGGGCTTTGCCGACGGCGCATGAAATAAAATAGTGCGAATAGTGAGCAAAGAATGATCAGAGCAATCATAGCGTATATTATATATGTAAGCGGGATGATAGTCAACGGTCGTTCAGGCTGTTGTAAAAATTACAACGTTTCTTGATTAAAAAGCACTTGACAAAGCCGTAAGCGCGATGTATTATGGGGATAATTGCTAAAATAAAATCAAACAAAAAATAAACATAGCAAGGAAAGGTAAAAATAGAAATGAATAAAATAGCAAAAATTGCCAGTGGCGTTGGTGCTGTAGCAATGCTTGGTGTGGCTGCTTTGCCGCTAACCAGCTATGCTGCTACCACTGTTGACGAAACAGTCAACGTGGAGGTTGGTGCGGTTTGTGCGCTTGTCTTAAGTGGTACAACTTCGGCCGTTGCAACAGCTCCTGGAGTAATTAACGCTACTCCGGACAATACAACATTGTTTACTAATGCGAATGTGCTTTGCAACAATGCCGCTGGCTATACGCTGACAATGAAAGCGAAGACTGCTGCGGATGTCAACCTAGTGGGCCAGGAAAGCTCGCGCACGTTGCCGGCTAAGGGCACTGCGCCTGTATCGGGTACCGAGAGCTACTCTTGGCATACTGGTACGAACTGGGCTACGCCTTCTACGACAGCCGTCAACGTTGCTTCAACATCCGCTCCGTCGGCTGTGGCTGGTGACAACTACAAGATTAACTACGGTGTAGGCACTGCTGCCAACACCGCTGCTGATACCTATGAATCTACTATAACCTATACAATAACGGCTAAGTAGGAACGAATAGGAGTCGAAGAAGATGAAAAAGTCAGAGCAATTTAGAAACAAAATGGTGGGCTTTTTTGGCCGAGCGTTGTTAGTCGCGGCGCTCGGAGCTTCGGCCATGTTGCTATCGCAACATGCCGCACTTGCTGCGGATGCTGAAGACGGTAGCAATATAGTCGGAGCGATTGGTCTTCAATCGTTCAAGCAAGTTATAGATATTTCGGCCGGTGAGAGTTTCTCCAACTCCATGGTCGTGATTAACCCGACGGAAGAAACAATAGACGTCAAAGTCTATGCTGCGCCTTACACGGTTAAAGGCGATGAGTATGAAAATGATTATGCTACAGAAACAGCATATACAGAAATAGCACAATGGATAAGCTTTGAACAAGAGGTTTATACGCTAACTCCTGGCGCAAGGGTATCTGTTCCGTTCACGATTACAGTACCAGCAAACGCACACGGCGGCGGTCAGTATGCTGCGGTTTTTGCGGAGGCGATAATCGACGAGAGCAGTGCCAATACTAGCACGGTAAAAACTATCCCGAGGGCTGCGATGCTGGTTTACGCCAAAGTAGATGGCGAGATTGACATGGCCGGCAGGGTTGTTGACCAAACGATCAAGAACTTCTACTGGAATCCGCCAATCTCAACTTCTGCAATGGTTGAAAATACCGGAAATATGGACTTTACCGCAAAAGTGACCACTACAATCATGAGTTTCTTTGGCAAGGAAAATGCAACCGAACCGATTGAAGACGAGTTCACAATTATGCCCGACACGCGCAGACTGATTGCTCAAACGTGGGACGGCTCGCCAAGTTTAGGTATCTTCAAAGTGCGGCAAGAAGTGACGATTATGGACGATGAGCCAGTTGTGTTGGAGCGAACCGTCATAATCATGCCGTTGTTCCTGCTGATTATAATAGTTATTGCCTTGGTTCTGCTGATTATTTGGGTGATAGCAAAATTAAAGAAACATAGGAGATAGAACCAGCAAAAAAGTGATGTGTGCTACTGCGAGATGGCAAACAGAATGTAATTAGAATTCACAAAATAAGAGTGAAACAAAGGAGTAAAAATGCGAGACATGAACAAAAGGAAAAAGAGCGTGAAGACTGCGGTTGCGAAGGCTGCGGCGAGTACGCGCGTGGTAGGCGGTCGAGGTAAGTCACTGACGAACATTACAATAGCTTGCGTGGCATTATTAGCTTTGGTAGCCGGAGTCGGCATCTTTGTAGCGAGAATGAAGGTGGATGCATTGTCTGCCGATACGAATATCTCGGTGACGGTGCTCGGGAGATGCACGGGTCCTTGCCCGGAAGTCCAGGCTGTAGATGCTGAACCTTTCGGCGGTGGCGCAACTCTGCCGCAAAATACAGATGGGAGCTACGAATCTTCAGAGCCAAATGCTTCGTTAGGGATGACACTGAGGGATGTAAACCGGTTGGTGGTCACCCAAAAAGTTGCCGATCCGAATAACACGGGCCAGACAATCTCAAATCTAATTTTTGACCAAAACGGCTTGAATATAGGCGAAACACCGCAAGACATCAATGTGCCGATTGAATTACTGGCTTTAGGCCGTAATGAGTTCATCGTAGATTCCTATAACAGTAACGGAGATGTTGTTCAGAGAACGGTGGTAGTGATGTATCGACCGGGTGCCAGTGAGTTTCCGCTTTCGGGTGATGCACAGGTTTTGAATCCCGATGGATCTCCAGCGGCATCGTTCAATCCAGAAAACGGAGGCGCTAGTGGTTCGGGCGATACATTTGCTGTGACAGATTCAAACCCCATCTTAATGCTGAATGGTGAGAATGTGACGCAGGTTTTGGTGACGAATTCTAATGGCTCTGGCATGACGACATTGCTCAATAGGAGCTATGAAGACCCAACAAACCTGAACAACTTCCAGTTCCAGACGCCAGAGGGTTCGCTGCAGCCTGGACTGAATACCTTAACAGTATCGTTTTATGGTGTCGGCGGTCAGATTATCACAAAGACTTTCTATATCTATTATTTCCCCAACGGCATACCGCTACCTCCAGACACTGGCTACCTGTCGTTCGGCAAAGTTGCGATTTCGCGCACCGACTTCAGTGTGTCAATCGGCTTGGTTGTTGCAGCTATTGCACTATTCGTTGTGATTGGGTTCAAGCGGCGCAAGTCGGCGCATACACGAAGCTGATTAGATTAACTCTATGGAGTGCGAAAAACGTTGTCGCTATTCGCACTCCAGTAGAGAATATCGGAGAAACGATCAAGTGGCGATATTAGCGTACTATTAGGGCTGAAAATCGCCACGTTTTTGTTGTAGAGATATGTCATTTTTGCCTGATAAAGTCCTACCGCTGGAACATCGGTTAGCCAACGGCGAACGAATGCTTCGTACTTAGCTGTTCGCAGGGCATTGTCGGTCGTAGCGCGAGCCGATAGTAGTTGCTCATCAACGACGGAACTTGACCAATTTGATAAATTAAACCCTGTCTGCGAAATGTTGCCGGAATAGTAGTAAGCAAACATATCTGGATCTGAACCCATTTCGATTTCGTAAATTAAAATGTCGTAGGCGCGTGGCGCAATTACGTTGCCCTGGAAATCTTGACCGGGTGCGGCAGGATCGACAATTTCCAAATCTACTGTGAAACCAATTTGTTCCAGCTGACGTTTAAAGTTGTCGGCAGTCGAGCCCAGTATGCCGCGGTTACTTGTGACGAGTCTCAAGGTTGTTTGTTTGTCGCCGGTGGCGTCATTAAATAGGTTTTTTGCACCCTCGAGGTCGTATCTGTATGATGCAAGATCTACATTGACTTGGATTTGCGATGGCAGAATCGGCAAGTTGAGTGGAGTTAACGCAGCGGTTTGGGCGGAAAGCCCCCGCTGTTCTAGGTTCGTCGTCACATCGTCCCTTAGGGTATTGGTGTTGACGCCTTTTTGTATTGCCCGTCGAATGCGGACATCCGAAAGTATTGTGCTTTTAGTATTTAGAAAGGCGAATACCCCGCTGTTGACTAACGTCTCGCGTACGTTGATGTTGCCATTAGTGATGTCGCTCAGTTCGGTGATTGCCAGTTCAGCAGAGCCGGAAATTTCACCACCATTTAGGGCTGAGGCTATTTCCTCGCGGCTCAGATATGGGTGTACAACGAANNATCGGTCCAGTAACGGCTCACCAAGGTAGTAGTTGTCGCTGGCGCTTAAATGAGCAGATTGGTTGTCGCTCGAGCCCGATAGGGAACGGAACTCAAATGGTCCGGAGCCAATTGGCGCCCTGGAAAACTCATTTTCGTAGATTTTTTCTGGCTCGACTTCGCCCAAGATGTGCTGTGGCAGCACCGGGAAGGTCAAGGAATCTGGAAAGCTTGCCAGTGTAGCGGGAAGAGTAAACTTTATTTTGTGTTCGTCAGTTTTTTCTACTTTAACGTCTCGCCAAGTTCCGTATAGCGCTGAGCCAGTCTTGGAGTTTTTAACTAAACCGAGTGTAAAAACTACATCATTGGCATCTACGCTTTCGCCATCGTGCCATTTAGCGTCTTTGCGTACTGTGACGACATATTCTCTCCCTTCGTTTTGAATCTCTAGCTTCTCGGCCAGGTCCCCTTTGAGCGAGCCCGAGGTATCGTAATTATATAATTGCGAAAAAACTAATCTGGCAACTGCGTTTTCCGAACGCGTTGTAGCGAATAGTGGGTTTAGGCTACTGATTTTACCCAATGTGCCTTCGGCGTATGTGCCGCCTCGCGTTGCTGTGACCGTTTGGTAGATACCTTGATACCAGTTAAACTGCAACCCGGCGGCAAGAAGTAGGGCAGCCATCATGGCTGTCCAGCCGATTACCCGGCCACGCACTTTGGCTGAACCATCGTGCAATTTGTCCACTACCTTGCTTTTAAAGTGTCGTCCAGCTTTGCGACTACCGACACTGGCATAGATTGCGGCCTTTTTTACGGGTTTTGGTAGTTTCTTCCAATTTGCTGGTTCGGTAATTACGGCTGGAAGCATTTTATCATCCACCGTATTTTTGTTGCCCACTCTAGATTGATATTTTCTCAAAATTCTTCCTTTTTTAATAGGGAACTAACTGGCTGCCGGAAATATCAGCCCTGTCAAGATTGACAAAACAAATATAACTGCGAACACGACGGTCGCTTGGAACAGAGATTTGTCTAGGCCTCGTCGAGTTGTGTATAGCTCGCCGCTAGCACCGAATCCTGCGCCCAGACTTGCTCCGCGTTGCTGCAATAATATCAATAGTACAGTCAGAAATGCCGAACCTATCATAACCACCTGTAAAAAGTTTTCCATGGGTCTATTATATATCGCCGTTGGCGGGGCTGTCAAGCCAACTTTGTACCTTTTCAACAGCTTTTTTTAATACTTCCGGGAGCTTTTTGCGCTCGTCCTCGGTCAACTTACCCAACACGAAGTCGGAATCGGATATTTTGGCTTCTGGCGATCGTCTCATTTCCGAATTGGTACCGATTCGCAATCGGGCAAACTCATCAGTACCAAGTGCGGAGATTAGCGATTTTAGGCCGTTATTGCCGCCAGCGCTGCCGTTAGGTCGCAATCGCATTTCGCCGAATTCCAAGTTGAAGTCGTCGCAAATTGCCAGGAAATCTCGAGAGGGACAGGCTCTATAGAATCTGACGACGTTTGCAGCACCGCTGCCGATCTCATTGTAATAACTAAGAGTTTTCAGTAAAATAATATTTCCGTTAAATAGGCTTCCAATTGAAGGACCATATACTATTGCCATGTGACCCCCGAATTTTTCATTGAATTTCCATTCCTCACCCCATTTTTTAGCCAGTGCATCAACAGCGACGTAGCCTAGATTATGTCGTGTCCACAAGTACTCGTTGCCAGGATTTCCTTGGCCGAGAATTACCTTATAGCGAGCTGCGTTTTTCATCGGTTTCCCCCGTCGCTATTCTTGAAACTGAACATAATTGGAGTACCGTCGAACCCGAAGTTTTCGCGAATTGCTCGCTCAAGATAGCGCTTGTAGCTCCAATGCAGCAGAGCTAGATTGTGCCCATAAACTACGAACCATGGCGGCGCTACGTCGGTTTGCACGATGTATTTCAGCTTGGGCATGGTGTTTTTGAGCCCGGCTGGCGGGTGTGCTGCCACTACTTCGCGCAGGACTCGGTTTAGCTCGTTGGTTTTAATCTCTTTTTTACGTTCGGAGTCGATTTTTTCGGCCTGTTCGAAGATCTTGGCTACATTCCGTCCGGTTAGACTGCTAGTCAAAATGACCGGCGCAAAGGGGATAAAGTTAAAGTCGTTTTTTAATCTCGTTAATAATTCATCGGAATCACCAGTATATAGGTCCCATTTGGTGACAACTAGGATGATGCCTTTCCCGGCTTCTTTGATGGTGCCGGCCAACCGTTGGTCAAAGGCGGAATGAGGTTCGGTGGCATCAATCAAAAGTAGGCAGATATCTGATTGCTCGATTGCGTTCATTGTGCGCAGGACTGAAAACTTCTCAATTCCTACTTCTTGTTTGCCAGGTCGTCTGACCCCGGCCGTGTCTAGAATCTTTAAGTCTCGCTGGTTGAATCGCACGTTAACGGTGTTGACATCGCGCGTGGTTCCGCTCAAGTTGGCCACAATCGCTTGTTGTTTCCCGGCTAGTGCGTTAAACAGGGAGCTTTTGCCGACGTTTGGCCGCCCGACTAACGCTATTTTTAGCTTAAGCTCTTGACTTTTTTCGGTCGGTGTGCTATCATTGGAGTATGGGGGCAGTTTTGCTGTGATTTCCTCTAGTAGTTCTGTCACGCCTTGCCCATGCTCGGCGGAAACCTTGATCATCTGCTTAACGCCCAGGCTTAGAAACTCGTGTTCTGGCAGGCTCTCCCGCAGGTCGGCTTTGTTCAACACCAAGACGAGCGGCTTGCCAGATTTTAGCGCCCGCCGTGCGATGCCCTTGTCGTCCTGATTGGTGTACCTTGTGCTATCGACTGTTAGCAGAATGACATCCGCCATTTCGATGGCGTCGGCAATTTGATCCTGAATCGTCGCTTCAAATTCGTCGGACGGGTCTTTCAGGCCGGCTGTATCGACTAACAAAAAACCTTGCCCGCTTTCCGTCTGGACTCGTGCCGTCACATTGTCTCGGGTTGTGCCTTCCTCGTGCGCCACGATAGCCAGTCGCCCCCGAGCCATTCGGTTGAAGAGCGAACTTTTGCCCGCGTTTGTTTGGCCGATGATTGCTACGATTGGCAGCTTGTTTTTTGTTGATGTCATCAATTATTCTTTTGTACTTATTATATTGTATTGGTGCGCCTGAGAAGACTCGAACTTCCACAGCCTTGCGGCCACTACCACCTCAAGGTAGCGTGTATACCAATTTCACCACAGGCGCATGTTTTACACTTAATTCTAGCAAGATTCGGGGCAAAATGCAACTTGCTCGGCTCATGAGGGCTATGCTATACTTGGGTTCATGAAGGTGCAAAAGTCAACGCCATGGGTAAAACTGGCCAAGAAAGATTGGCTGGTTATGGGGATTACCACGCTGATTTATGCGATTATCGCATTTGTCAATCTTGGCTCGACCGAATCGGCACATACGTATATGACGTTGGAAGACCGCCAACAGGTGATTGTTGAGTTTGACGAGCCTAGCGCCATCACTAGAGTTCAGATTGTGCCGGGGCCGACTCGTCGTAGCCACTTGGATTTTTATTTCGCTGACGAAAAGCGGGAAGTTTGGCATGGACCGTATGGGTATTCATATGATGGAGCGTTTGACGTGCTGGAAATGTCCACGTTGACTTCCTATGATCCAGATGGCGAATCATTTCCGGAAAACAGCAAGTTTTCATATGCTATTATCGAGAGCAACTCCGAAGGTTTGGGGACAGAGGGTGGCGTGGACCGTAGCACCTTGGCCGAGGTGGTTTTTCGGGATTCCAATGACGAAGTGATTCCTATCGCCAGTTTCGCTTTTTACGACCCGATAACCGAGGAGAGCCCGGGCAGGGACGAAATTGATGGGTATTATAACCTGTTTGACGAACAAACGTTCGTTCCTGCCGATGCAAACTATTTGAATAGTCCGATTTTTGACGAAATATATTACAATCAAACAATCAAAAACTTCTATAACGGCGAAGCTATTTTTGAGACTACTCACCCGCACGTCGGTAAATATATAATGATGGTGGGCGCAGAAATGTTCGGTTTTAACACGTTTGGTTGGCGGTTTATGGGTGCACTGCTGGGGGTCTTGATGCTGCCATTAATTTATATATTTGCCAAACAGATTTTCAAAAAACGGTTTTGGTGTGTTTTTGCTACGATTGTATTCGCTTTCGATTTTATGCACTTTACGCAGTCGCGCTTGGCTACAATAGACACATACCCGACGTTTTTCGTGATGCTGATGTTCTTGTTTATGTATCGCTATACGCAAGTTAGTTTTTATGACACTAAGTTTCGGCGGAGCATTGTGCCGTTGTTTTGGTCGGGCTTGTTCTTTGGGCTGGGTTTCGCTAGCAAGTGGCCGGTAGCATACGGGGCTATTGGCCTGGCTGTGATATTTTTTGCCGTGATGATTCAACGGTTTCGCGAGCGGCGCGCCTTCGGTAAAGCCAAGTTGTTTTGGAAAAACTTTTGGAAAACTTGTGCAGCTGCCACAGCGTTTTTTGTGATCGTTCCGGCTGCGATCTACGTGATTAGTTTTATCCCGGAGTATGTAAATCCGAGAGCGCGGCTGGCGACGATTGCCGATGTCCATAGGGAATGGTATGATACTGTTGACGAGGCTAAGGAGGCTGGTCACGATTTTGATATTTTCACTTATACTGTGCGTCGTACCGAAAAAGCATTCAGATTTCACGCAGATTTGCGTTCGCCGCATCCTTATTCGGCAACATGGTCTGACTGGGTGACCGATCGTCGCCCGATATTATATTACATCGACTATAATGATGATGAAAAAACCGTATCCACGATTAGCGCCTTTGGTAATCCAGCGGTTTGGTGGATGGGATTGGTTGCTATGGCATACGGCGTGGCGATGGTGCTGAAAATGTTGGTGAAAAAGTTGGCTGGAACAGTGCGCGACAACGACTACAAAGTGGCAAAAATCGCCAGTTTTATGTTGGTTGGTTATCTAGCGCAGCTACTGCCTTGGGTTGTAGTGGAGCGAGTGACGTTTATTTACCATTATTTCCCATGCATTATCTTCTTGGTGCTGATGACAACGCTGATGTTCAAAGAGGCTCATCCCCTTTGGTGGTACAAATTCAAGTGGCCGAAGTGGGGGTGGTTGCGCAAGGACAAGCGGGTGCTATTGGCGGTTGTGNNGTATCTAGTGATTGTAGTGGGGCTGTTCGTGAAGTTCTACCCGGCACTTTCTGGCATGGAGGTTCCGCGTGATTATGTGGACAAGGTGTTAAAATGGTTGCCGACTTGGAGCTTGAGTTAAAAACATGCGTTTTTTGGTGAAAAAAGTGTTGACAGTTGTCGCGGCTGCAGAGTATAATTAAGACAGTTAAGTGAGAGAGAGGTAAAAAATGGGTTCAAGATGCGAAAGTATTAAGAGGGGATTTGTAGCGGTTGTGTTTGCAGCGATGGTGATTGGTGGGGCAGGCGTTTCACAGTTGAGCAATGTGGCGTGGGCAGATGAGGGTGATGAGAGTGGGGAGGCGGAAGAGGTCGCACGGGATGGGCTCGGCCTGAAACCGGCGGCGCTACGCGTTAGTTTTGACCCGGGGCAAGTGTATAACGACAATGTGACGGTCAAGAACGAAAGCGGTGAAGAGGTGAAAGTGAGTATCTATGCCCGTCCGTACCAGGTGTCGAACGAGAACTACGAGTCGGATTTCAGCACAACAAGCAATCGTACCAAGATAACGGAGTGGATTACGTTTGAGAAATCTGAATACACTTTAGCGGCCAACCAAGAGCAGGAAATGCCTTATAAAATCTCCGTACCGGATGATGCGGAGGTCGGTGGTCAGTATGCCGTGATTTTTGTTGAAACGATGGTTGGCGAGTTGCCAGAAGAGGAAGAGGGGCAATCGATAGCAGTCACCAAGCGACCAGGTATGTTGATATATGCGACGGTCAAGGGCGATTTGAATATTGCCGGTTCGATGGAGTCGCAAAAAATCGACGGATTGTTGTTTAACCCACCGCTGACTTCGGCTGTCGCAGTGAAGAACGATGGAAACACTGATTTTATTGTACGAAATTCGCTAGAGGTTCAGTCGTTTTTTGGCGGTAAAAACAACAACCAAGATCCGCCCAAAGCTTTTGAGGTATTGCCGGAGACAACTCGGTTGATGACAATGGAGTGGCCCGACACGCCCTCGATGGGCCTGTTCCGCGTCACCAGCACTGTTGAAATTCAGGACCTAGATTTCTACTCGTCTGTGACGAAGTTGGTTTTGGTGATTCCGATGCCTTTGTTCGTGATAGGTGCAATCGCATTAGTACTACTAATCGTGATGCTCGTGTCTCATATCCAGAAGAAGCGGGCGCAGAAGAACGACAAGCAGGCTGATACTAAAGACGCTAATGATACTAAGGGCGAAAAATCGAGCGACAAGTCGGGCAAAGACTCCGAAAAGTCAAAATCAGACAAATCGTAGATAGGCCAGAGCTGTGGTAGATTTTTCTGGTGCAAATGTGGTATAATGGGCTACATGGGTTTTTAGCTCAGTTGGCTAGAGCGCCTCGTTTACACCGAGGAGGTCGGGGGTTCGAGCCCCTCAAAACCCACCAAGATTGGACTTTTTCATTTGGCGAATTTCTGCGTTGAAACCTCCGCTCCGCACTCACCGTATGTTGAATACGGCTCGTTTGCGGTGCTCGGTTTCGCCTTGAACTTCATCCAAATGAAAAAGCCCAAAAGGATCGTGAACTTATGCATAATATAGTTTATTTGGACCATGCGGCGGCGACGCCGGTGAGTGAAAAAGTGTTGGCGGCGATGTTGCCGTATATGACCGGCGACAAGTTTTATAACCCGGGGGCGGCATATTTGCCAGCGGTTCAAGTGCGGCGGGAATATGAGCAGGCGAAGGATAGGATTGCGCATGCAATTGGCGGGAAGGGCAGTGAGATTTTGATGACAGCGGGCGCCACGGAATCGATTAATTTGGCATTCACGGCGGTGGGCGCAGTAGGTTTGGATAGTGAGATTCTAGTCTCGGAGATTGAGCATAAGTCGGTGATGGAGGCGGCACGGAATGCGCGGAGTGATTTTCGCACGATTCGTGTGACGTCCGGAGGAATTGCGGACCTGGATGACCTGCGTAAGAAAATCACTCCGCGCACGCGACTGATCTCGGTAGCTTTGGTGAATGGAGAACTTGGGACAGTGCAGCCGCTTTCCGACATCGCGGCGATGGTGCGGGCCGAACGAGAACGGCGGCTTGCGATTGGGGATGCCAGCCCACTTTGGCTGCATTCGGATGCTTCGCAGGGGGTGGGGTTGCTGGATGTGCATGTGGCGCGACTGGGAGTGGATATGCTGACACTGAATGCAGCCAAAGTCTACGGGCCAAAGCAAGTAGGCGCCCTTTGGGCGCGGGCTGGCATAAAATTACAGCCGATTGTAGTGGGCGGTGGCCAAGAGTCAGGGCTGCGTTCTGGCACGGAAAATGTGGCTGGTGCTGTTGGTTTGGCAATGGCTATCGAGGAAGCCGAAAGAACAAAAAGTAGTGAATTGCAAAGAGTGGGCGAGCTAAAAACCGCCTTCATTGCCTCATTATATCACACATTGCACGAAAAAGCAATAGCGGAACCAAAAAAAGTAGCTATTATCGGCGAGAAAAAGCGTCAGCTGGCTAGCTTTATTCCCCTGACTATCACCGGAATTGATGCAGAACGCCTAGTTTTTGCCCTAGAGAACCGGAGTGTATTAGTAGGCACTGGCGCAGCTTGTGCCGCCAGCCGCGGCGAGCATTCGCATGTGCTGAGGGCCATCGGACTTTCGGACGAGCAGATTGCCGGATCGTTGCGAATTACACTTGGCAAGTTGAATACACTAGAAAACACGAAACGTGCGGCAGAAATTATCGCCGAAGAGATTGCTAAAGAGTGCCATAGACAATTTGGCTAGATGTGATACAATAGGGTGAGTATGATTAAGTTAGTGGTTAAGATTGCGGTGGGGACTCTGTTGCTGGTTTTTGTTGCGGCCTTTATTTCGGGGTTGTTTCTACCAGTCAACAATCTGGAGGATTGTCGCAAAGCCGGCAATTGCGCCAAAGTTGATGCAATCGTGGTAGTTTCGGGCGGTAAGACCGTGGACCGTGTGCAACATGGTATTAAATTATGGCATGAAAACCTAGCACAGAAAATGGTTTTTTCCGGAGCTTCGGCTGACCCGAATTCGCCGAGCGACGCTTCTTTTATGCGTGATTTTGCAGTGAGGCAGGGCGGCGTGCCGGAGACAGCGATTTTGCTGGACGAAACAGCATATGACACGACCGAGAATGCCGAGGGTGTGGCGAAAATTATTGAGGAGCAGGGCTGGAAAAGCGTGATTTTGGTGACGAGCCCATATCATCAACGGCGGGTATTCCTGGAGTTCCAAAGGGCGCTCAAGGGCAAGGGCGTTGATATTTATAATTCGCCGGTGGAGACAAGTGGCGCGTGGTGGCTGACCCCCAAAGGCTTGTGGTTGTCGGCACATGAATGGGGCGGAATTATATTATTTCACCTGCGGTAGGAATCGGATGCTATGAACAAAAGAGTTTACTTAGGAATGTCCGGGGGAGTGGATAGCGCGGTTTCGGCGGTGCTTTTGCAGGAAAAGGGCTATGATGTGACAGGTGTGTATATGAAGAATTGGAGCCGGGACTTGCCGGGGGCGAAGTGCCCGTGGGCCGATGACTTGGCTGATGCTAAGCGGGTGGCCGTGCAACTGGGGATTGATTTTCGGGTGGTTGATTTTCAGGCGGAGTATAAGCATAAGGTAGTGGACTATATGCTCACGGAGTTTCAGGCGGGCCGCACGCCGAATCCGGATGTGATGTGTAATCAAGAGGTCAAGTTTAAGTTGTTTTTTGAGATGGCGATGGAGCAAGGTGCGGTCTTTATTGCGACTGGCCATTATGCCCAAACGAAAGATGGCCAGTTGCTTCGGGCGAGAGACGAGAAGAAAGACCAGACGTATTTTTTGTATCGGATTTCGGAGGAGGCGCTAGAGAGGACGATTTTTCCGGTGGGGGGGATGTTGAAAAGTGAGGTGAAGGCGTTGGCGGCGGAACGTGGTTTGCCGGTGGCGGCGAAAAAAGAGTCAATGGGAATTTGTTTTGTGGGCAATGTGGGGATGCGAGAGTTTTTGAGCGAGTTCTTGCCACTAAAACCCGGGGAAATTCGCGATGCTGATACCGATGCGGTGTTGGGGCATCACGAAAGCGCGGTTTTTTATACTATTGGCCAGCGGCATGGTTTGTATTTGGGGGGTGGTTTGCCATATTATGTTTCCGGTAAGGATATGGAAAAGAATATAGTGTATGTGTCGCGAGATTTAAACAACGCCGACCTGTGGCAAACTGCTGCTAGTTTAGTTGACCTGAGTTTTATATCTGGTCGGGCGCCATCGGATGGCAAGTACCTGGTGCGGGTACGGCATCAGGCTCCGTTGGTGCCGGCTGATGTGTCTTTTACGGGCGAGGAGGCCACAGTGGTTTTTCAATCCGAACAACGCGCTTTGACGCCTGGTCAATCGGTGGTGATCTATAGCGGTGAGTTTGGCGAGGTTTGCTTGGGCGGTGGAGTAATTGAACCGCCCCGATCAAAAGCAAAAAAACAGTAGTGAGTAGAAAACGCTATTGACTTTTTTGGGTATGTATGCTACAATCAGCTCAATGCGGTTGGTCGATCGCCAATCAGTATGGTATTTTGGCAGATCTTATCTATGCGGGAGGCGAAGAATATGGCGATGGTTGCANNGTTGCAGATGCGGCTATAGAAAGAGAAGAACGGAAGATATCGAGGGGACGCGCGAGCAGAAAAACAGTGGAGTGCGGCTGTAGACATGACGATGAGGGCAGGCTAGCGCTTAAAGAGCGTGGCCTGTGCAAAAATGAGTTCCGCTACCCCTCCTGTAGCGGATGCAGGTTCTTCACACAGTACCATATCGTGCGGATTACCGCAGACGCATAAAAACCTTGGGGCGCCCATATCAGCGCCCCTTTTTCATTTTTTGGGCAAACATGGTACAATATAACTATGTTGGATGTTAGCAAAGAATTGCAGCAAAAGATAAAAACCTTGCCCCGGTCCTCGGGGGTTTATTTTCATAAAAATGCCAAGGGTGAAATTATCTATGTGGGCAAGGCGGCGGTGCTGAAAAACCGGGTGCGTCAGTATTTCCAAAGCAAAAATGATATGGACGTGAAGACGAAGGCTTTGGTGGCGGAGATTGCTGATACCGATTGGATCGAAACGGAAACCGAGCTGGATGCTCTGTTCTTGGAAAGCGAAATGGTCAAGCGCTATATGCCCAAGTTCAACATTTTATTGCGTGACGATAAATCGGCCACCTATGTGAGGATAAACATGAAAGACGAAGTGCCGTATGTTAGCTTGGTGAAAAATCCGCAGAGTGAAGATGGGCAGGACAGCGCGACTTATTTCGGTCCGTACTACTCAGCGTGGCCGGTCAAAAAGGCACTACGAATGTTACGGAGGATTTTCCCGTATTACGATAAGCCGTTTGACCCGCGTCGCCGTGCCGACCTGAATGCGCACATTGGGCTTTCACCAGGGATTGAAGCAGGAAAGATGACGCGAGCGGAATATAAGGCGAGCCTGCGTCAACTTATTCGTTATATTAAGGGCGAGCGAGTAGCTATTTTGCGGGAGCTTGGGAGCGAGATGAAAGCGGCTGCAGACCGCAAAGATTTTGAAGATGCGGCCAGGTTGCGCAACCAGATTTGGAACTTGAAAGCGCTGCAGACACAGATAATTTTTGGCGACAACGAGTTTATGGACCTGAGCAAAGATCAGGCGTTGGTGGAGCTGCGTGATATGTTGCGTTTGCCAGAAATTCCGCGCCGAATCGAGGGCTATGACATCAGCCACCAGAGTGGAGCAAATGTGGTTTCCGGCATGGTGGTGTTTAAGAACGGCGTTTCTGACAGGGCGGAATACCGAAAATTCAAGATTCGGCGCGGATCGAACGATGATCTCGCGAACATGCGCGAGACGATATCGCGGCGACTGGGGCATCTGGCTGATTGGGGGCGACCGGACTTAGTGATTATTGACGGCGGCATCGGACAGTTGAACGCTGTTGCGGACCTATTGACAGAAGTGGATATCCCATTTATTGGTCGCAGTAAGTCTNNGGTGATCATGGCCGCAATGCGGATTTCCAAATTCTGGCGCCGGAGGGTGCCGGAAGTTATGTTGGGGAAGGGCGTAGTTTGCCCGCGCCAGAGGTTTTGGATATCAAAAAAGACAGCCATGTTGGCAAGCTAATTACTAGGATTGACGAAGAGTCGCATCGATTTGCTATTGGTTACCACACTATATTAAAGCGCAAATTGCAAACGGCTTCGGCGTTGGATGATGTGCCAGGCATTGGTCCGAAAACTAAAGCTTTACTAAAGCGAAAGATTGGCTCGGTTGCCCGAATCCGTGAAACACCGATAGAAGAATTGGCAAAAATCATCGGCAAGGGCAAGGCTACTAATATTAAAAAGCATCTCTAGTTAGTTATGGCTAATTCGGCGATCTTAGCATCGAGCAAAGTCCGGAATTTCTGTTCGTCGCCCCAGGTTTCGGAGTTGATTTTTTCGTTGTTTAAGTACAGTGAAGGGGTCTCGTTGACTTTTTGCTCCCTGCCGAGATTATAATCAAAATCAACTTTTTTGCTCATATTGGGATTGGCGGCGTCGATTTGAAGTTGCCCCATATTTAAGCCGGCCTCTTCGGCAATATAGGTAAAAATGCTGTCGCGTAGGTCCACGCTGGAGGCGCCACTCCAAGCGGACTGGTTTTCGAATAGGGCNNGCTATGACGGCGGCGGCCTTGGCGTTTGGATGGAATGATAGCGGGAAGTTTCGATAAATAAATGCGATTGAATCTTCGTAGTCCTTTGCGATTTGTTTGATGTAGGGATCAGAGTTTTTGCAACCCGGGCATTCGTAATCCGCGTATTCTATCAAAACAAGTTTTGCTGTTGGATTACCGGAAAAATGGTCGGCAATGTCGCCGCTTTCTGGGCTCGCGCGAAGAATTAGTGGATTTGCGCTATTCGGGATTTCCTGCTTGGCTGTTTCGACGCTCGAGTCGTTTGGTTCGGAATCGTCCGGTTTGTTGGTAAAGTAGAAAACCATTCCGATTGCTGCACATATGATAACCAACCCTGCTAGGATGGTGATGTTGTTCGCTATTCTTTTGTTGTTTCTCTTCATGTTGTGCTTATTGTAGCACAGAAATGAGCTTTAGGCGATTTTCTCGTCTTTTATGTCGTCGGGCAGGTAGTTTTTAGCCAGATGAAATCCAGCTTTCCATTGCTGCGATTCGCCATCCGGTGTTTTGCCGTAGCCAAGATCTTTCATCAATTTGGTTGGCGCATTGCGTAGCCAAAGAGGAACTGGCAGATTGGGTGACTTGGCGGCTAGGGCTTGCGCGCGCGCCCAAGCATCGTAGCTTTCGCGGGATTTTTTAGCTTTGGTCAATGCATAGGCCACATGGCTCAAGATGATTCCGCCCTCTGGTAAGCCGACCCGTTCGATGGCCATGAAGGCGTCGAGGGCCAACCCGAGAGCGCCGTTTCCAGCTAATCCAATATCTTCACTGGCAAAAATGACCATGCGCCGGGCAATGAACTTGGGGTCTTCGCCAGCTTGAATCATTCTGGCCAAATAGTAGAGTGTGGCATCCACGTCGCCGCCGCGCATAGACTTGATGAAGGCGGAAATCACATTGTAGTGCATGTCGCCTTTTTTATCATATCCGGGCAGAGCTTTTTGGGCAGCCATTTTGACGGTCTCGATAGTGACCTTGTCTTTGCCAGCTAGGTTTAGCGCTAACTCTAGGTTTGACAAAGCTACACGGGCGTCGCCGCCAGAAAGCTCCGCAATGTATTCGATGGCGGATTTGTTGATCCGTTTGCTGGCTTTCTCGAGTTTTAACGCGCGTTTTAGGGTTTCAATAATATCCTGCTTGGATAATGGCTCCAAAACTAACACTCTGGAGCGCGAAAGGAGCGGAGTGATGATTTCAAAACTTGGGTTTTCGGTGGTGGCGCCGATTAGAGTAATTAGACCGGATTCAACGTGTGGCAAAAAAGCGTCTTGTTGAGCTTTGTTGAAGCGATGAATCTCGTCCACAAATAGAACGGTGCGCTGGTTGCGATTCCAGTTTACTCGTGCGCGGTCCACTACTTTGCGAACGTCGTCTTTGCCAGCGGTGACTGCTGAGATTTCGATAAAGTCGGCTTTAAATGCTGTGGCGATGATCCGCGCTAGAGTGGTTTTGCCAACGCCAGGTGGCCCCCAAAAGATTAAATTGACCGGGCTGGCTTCTTCTATGATGCGGTTGATAATTTTGCCGCTGCCAATCAGATGCTGCTGGCCAATCACATCGCCGAGGATGCTTGGTCGCATTCGTTCGGCTAGTGGTTTTCGTGGTTCTTGTATATCCATTAGGATATTGTATCATGTACGGGCTGGTATGTCAAGGTTGGTGTTGTAAAAATTACAACGTTTTAGAGCAAATCGGGGTGGAAAAAGACATAATCGTGATATAATGACTCTATGAAAAAAATGGTGATTGCCAACTGGAAGATGAATTTTCTCGTGCAAGATGCGAGTGATTTTATGCGAAAAATGATAGAGAAATTCAAGCCGCAGGACGAAATTGAGGTGGTGGTTGCGCCGACTTTTACATTGATTCCGGCGTTAAACGAACAGCTCAAAGAATCGGGGCGGAAAGACATTGCTTTAGCCGCGCAAAACTGCTACTGGCGGGATTCGGGTGCATTTACAGGCGAAGTGGCTGCTGCACAGCTTAGTGGACTGGTTGGTTATGTGCTGATTGGGCATTCTGAACGTAGGCACATTATGAATGAGCCGGAATCGGAGATACGCGCTAAAGTGGCGGCGGCCTTACGCAATAATTTGACACCTGTTTTGTGCGTAGGCGAGACGGCGGATCAGCGTGAATTTAACGAGACTAGTGATGTTCTGTACGATCAGCTCATTAGCGGCTTGTCCGAAGTTTCTAGTGAACAGGTTAAGGATGTGGTTATTGCTTACGAGCCAGTTTGGGCGATTAGCACATTTGTTGGTGCGGATGGAAGTGGCGCTAAGCAGTGTAGCCCGGAAGATATGAAGGCTGCTATTATGATAGTCCGCCGCCACATTGAGCACCTGTATGGCGAGGAAGTGGGGCGAGCAATCCGCGTTTTGTTCGGCGGCAGCGTGAACCCAGACAACATTGCTGGGTGTGCGCCGGTTGCGGGTGTAGATGGCTTTTTGGTGGGTGGCGCTAGCCTAAAGATTGAAGCGCTTTGTGAAGTACTGTTGGGCGTGGAAAAGTTTAGCGAAAAGCAGGATAAGAATAAGGAGAACGAGTAAGGTGGACGATATAGACTTTGACGAGCTAGATAAATTAGCGGCAGAAGCCGACGTTGAAACGGGCAAAAGTGCGATTGAAGTAAGCGATTTTGAGAGTGGCGATTTGGCACCGATACCAGCGTCGCTCAGGCCGCAACCATCAGTTAGGAAGTCAAAAAATGACACAGAGGAAAAGCCCGATAAGTCGAAGACGACAAAGCCCGAAGAAAAAGAATCGAAGAAAGAAGATAAACCAAAGTCGTCAAAACCCTCGAAGCCCAAGCGAGGAGTCAGTTTGGCGGACGTCCATGACGTAGCGAAGCCCATTAGAAAGAAGCCGGCCAGTGAGTCAAAGACATCTGTCCTAGCCAAGACGAAGCAGGCAAGAGATGGTGCGGTTGTTAAGACTGACGAACTAAGGGTCGAGGACGACTTGGATGAACTTGATGCGCTGATTGATGCGGAGACAAAGGAGAAGGCCGAGCAGATTTCCGAAACTCTGGACGATATAGTCGAAAAGAAGAAAGCTAGCGGGCGAGTTGTGGTGATAGAAGAATTAAGTTCTGAAGTCGGAGCAATACCATTTGTTGCTGGTGCAAAGGTGGAAAAGAGGCCGCTCGGAAAGACGTCGTTGCCCGAGGACAGTCCAGAGACCGTTGGGAGCACGAAGCGCACTTATAGCGGCAAGAATGTGGTGAGTCCGAGACTTACTCCGGATGATACGGAAGACGAGGCGGATACCGAACCAGAGGTAAATTCTGTAAAGGTTTTGCCGCGACGGCGAGGCGTGGATCGCAAACAGGATGTAGAGAAGTTTGCCTATGATGCCGAATCTGTTAAATCTGCAAAAACTAGGTCGTCGTCTGTGCGCACTGAGCGTTCGCGCGCCAGCACGGTAGGGATTTGGATAGCGGTTATTCTACTGGTTGCAGTCCTTGGTGCCGCGGCCGGTGCGCTGGTTTACTTATTCTTTTTGTACTAGAAAAGCCCCGGCAAGTTCTTGAGAACTATGCTGGGGCTATCTGTTCGGCCAAAGTTAGTGTGCCTCAATAAAGCGCTGCCACTTTGGCGGCTCCACCTCGACTGCTATAACTGTGCGTTTTGTGGGCACAAATTTCACAGCGATTGGCATATTAAGTTTCCTTGTTAATTCTTGCTATCTCCCGCACTGGCCCCGAGCCTTAACCAATCGACCGGTTCGAGTTTAGTGCTTAGATCGACCTAATTACTTATATTGTCCCTTCCCTAGGAGATCGCAAAGGCCATTGTAGCAAATCGGTTGACGGGGGTCAAGCATAAGTATTACAGATATGTAGAAATATGGTATAATATGCAGCATGGATAAGTTGAGTTTTTGGGAAAAACTGTCGGAGCGTTTCTTGGTTTTGGCGCCGATGGAGGGTGTGACGGACGTGGTATTTCGACAGGTGGTAGCTAGGGCTGGGCGACCCGAGGTGTTTTTTACTGAGTTTACCAATGTTTCCAGCTTTGCGAGCGAGATGGGGCGGCCCAACGCTTTGGAACGGTTGCAGTTCCTGCCGAGCGAACAGCCGATCGTGGCGCAGATTTGGGGTAAGAAGCCGGAAGACTTTGAAGTGACAGCGGCTGGATTGCGGGACCTGGGCTATAAGGCGATAGATATAAACATGGGTTGCCCGGACAAGAATGTCGTGCGAAATGGCGGCGGAGCCGGGCTGATTCGCTATTTCAATGAAGGTGATGGGGCTGATAACCCGGACAATTTGGTAGCGCGGATCATATTGGCGGCCCAGAGCGCTGGTCTGCCGGTTTCGGTAAAGACACGGTTGGGGTTTACACGTGTGGGCGAGTGGCAAGCGTGGCTGGAGTTTTTGTTGCAACAAAATCTGGCTGCTTTGACGGTGCATCTGCGAACAAGAAAGGAAATGAGCAAAGTCGTAGCACATTTTGAACTGATACCAGAGATCGTGTCGCTAAGGAACGAGGTTGCGCCGAAGACTAAGTTAATCATAAATGGAGATATAGCCGACAGGATGATGGCGAATGAGTTGATGGAGGGGAATCCTGGCGTTGATGGCGTGATGATTGGTAGGGGAGTATTTACGAATCCATTCTGCTTCGCGCAGCCTCGGATAAGCCCAGCGACAAAAGCGCAGCTTCTTGACTTGCTGAACTATCACTTGGATTTGTGGGAAAAATATCATACGGATGGCAGTGCTAAATTTGAACCCTTGAAACGGTTTTTCAAGATTTATGTGCGGGATTTTCCGGGTGCTAGTGAGATCCGGGAAAAGATGATGGCTGCCAAGACCGTGGCTGAGGTGCGGGGAATAATCGGCTAGCGNNAATTTGACAAAAGCGGTATGACTAGAATATAATCAGGGTATGATTGTGCTCGATAGAGTTAGCAAGAGTTATAGCCGAAAGGGTAAGAACGGCGGACGGTTTGCGCTGGAGGATATTAGCCTACATGTTGCGCCACAGGAGTTTGTGGTTTTGGTGGGGAGCAGCGGGGCTGGAAAATCGAGTTTGCTAAAGATGATTACGCGGGAGGAGAAGCCGGATAGCGGCAAGATTGTTGTGGGCGGGATTGACTATGATGACCTGCGACGCAGACATGTGCCCCATCTGCGCCGCAAGCTCGGGGTTGTGTTTCAGGATTTCAAGTTATTGCCAAAGCGGACGGTGTTTGAGAATATCGCTTTTGCGCTAGAAATTGCCGGCGAACCACGTGGTGAAATTTGGCGAGTTGTGCCGAAGGTGATTGACTTGGTGGGTTTGACTGGAAAAGAACGTAGCTTTCCGTCGCAACTGTCTGGCGGTGAGCAGCAAAGGGTAGCTATTGCTCGGGCTGTGGTGCGGCAGCCTAAGATCTTGATCGCCGATGAGCCAACAGGCAATTTGGATCCGCGACATTCGTGGGACATTGTGCAGCTTTTGGAAAAGATTAACGACTTTGGTACGACTGTTCTATTGACTACGCACAATATGGAGATTGTTAGTAAGCTTAGGCAAAGGGTGATCACTATCGAAGACGGTAAGGTAGTCGGTGATGTTTCGAAACCGGAGTTTACTGTTGGGTATAAAAACCAAGGCTATATGGGGGCGTTGCCAGGAGAGGCAGTACAATCGATGATGCGGCAGAAATACCGGCCGAAGTTCCCGGTGGCGCCGGACGACGGGCCAACATCTTCGGTTAAACACATTGCCCGAAAGGTTGCAAAGAGGGCGAAAAACGCTAAAGAGGTGGTGGCAAGTGCCGCGACCAGACGGAGGCGCAAATGACGGCCAAGACGACAAGGGCGAGGGCGAAAAATACTCCGGCTAAAACGAGGCTTCGGGACACAAAGAAGATGCGGGAAACATCCAAGAAGACCCTGAAGGCGTTATTAAAACAGGGGCAGAGCCACCAATTTGGCGACAGGTTTACGAGTTTTTGNNGTTTTTGGCGAAAGCTTGGGCGGGTAATTAGGTATGGTGTGGCTAGTTTCTTCCGCAATGCGTGGTTGAGTTTGGCGGCAACGATTATTATGATTGTCACACTGGCGGTTGGTGCAACGGCGCTTTTGGCTCGAAATATCTCGGCGGATATTATTAATAATATAGAGAATGAAGTTGATATGTCTATTTACCTCAAACAAGGGACTTCGCGCTCGACTGTGGATACGATTGTGGCCGATTTGGAGAGTTTTGCCAGTGTAAACGAGGTGCGAGTGACTTCGCCAGAAGAGGCTTTTCGCGAATTCGCAAGTCAGCATCTGGATGATCCGGGTATGATGGCGGCCATCAATGAAGCAACTAACCAGTTCTTTTGGTTTGTCAACATTCAGGTGGAGGATATTACCGATACTAGAGAGCTCGAAACGTATGTTGGCGAAAATGAACTAGTGAGGTCGAGTTTGGAGCCAAGTGAACCGCCGAGCTTCATTAGTGAACAGCGGGAGCAGATTGCGTGGATTGGCAAGATTACGGACGTGATCGAAAAGATTTGTATCGGCGCCGGGATAGTATTTGTTGTGATTTCGATTTTGATCATTTTTAACACAATTCAGATGACCATCTTTAACCGTAAGGACGAGATTCGCATGATGAAACTGGTTGGCGCTTCGAAGAGCTTTATCCGCGGACCGTTCTTGATCGAGGCGACATTGTACGGGGTGATTGCTGCGATTGTGACATTTGGGATGATGATGAGCGGCTGGACGCTGGTGATTAAGTTTGCCGAGGACATGGACTTGATAGGAGCATTTTATGGAACGAACGTGTGGCTGCACGATAATTGGCTGTTAGCATTATTTGGGCTTTTGGTCTCGGGTGTTTTGATTGGTGTAGTTTCGTCGTCGTTGGCGGCAAGAAAATACCTAAAGCGAATTTGACAAATCATTACGCTTGCGCTATAATTGGCGCAGGAGTAAAAATGCGAGTAAAAACAATAAAAACAGATGTGCAAAAGTGGGTAAGGATTGGCGCTGCTGTGGTTTTGGGCGGATTTATCTTGGCAAATCTAACTGGTGTTGTAAAAATTACAACATTGTTTGGGTCTGTGCAAGTATCGGCGACCACTGGTATGGACAGATTGAATGAAATCAAGGGCGAGCTAGAAGATGTTGAAAGCAAGATCAAGGAGTACGAAAACAAGGCGAATGAATTAGCGGCGCAAGCTGATACGTTGAACAATAAAATAGCACAGCTGCAGGCCGAAGCGAGTGCGCTTACGGAGTTAATCAAAAAGAGCCAAATTGAGCTGGAAAAAGTGACGGAAGAAATCAAGGTGACTGAGCAAAGGATTCAGGACAACCGCGATGCATTAGGTAAGATTATGGTGGACAAATATATGAACGAGAAGGTGTCGCTGGTGGAGCGGCTAGCGAGCAGTAAGAATCTGAGCGACTTTATTGACGAAGAAGCCAAGATGTCTTCGGTGAGCGACTCGTTGAACCAAAGAGTACAAGATATTAAAGCGGATAAGGCGCGGTTGGAGGGGCAAAAACGAGAAGTTGAGCGATTGATAGAAGCACAAAAATCGCAAAAGAAGATGCTTGAGGACGCACAGGGCGAACAGCAAAGAATCTTGGACGAGACGCAGGGGCAAGAGGCGGCGTATCAATCGATGAGGTCAGATGCAGATGGTAGACGAATGGAGCTGATGCAAGAGCAGAAGAAGATAATGGACGAGCTGTTGGCTGGGCAAAATGTCGCAAATCGACCGCCGGGTGGGATGGCAGTGAGGAATTACAGCGGCGAGTTGGGTTGTACTGGTGGTTACTCATACTGTGACGGTGGACTGGATTATACGGTTGACGAGTGGAGATTGTACGCACGGGAATGCGTGAGTTATGCAGCTTGGGCTATGGAGTATAGATTTGGTAAAGATGTCCGGAGCTTTCAGGGGCGAGGAAATGCTAACCAGTGGCCGGATTCGGCACCTGCGCTGATGGGTGCGCGGACGGATAATATACCGGAGGTTGGCTCGGTGGCAATTTGGTATGTGGGCGTATATGGCCATGCAATGGTGGTTGAGCAAATTCTGAATGACGGTTGGATCAAAGTTTCGCAATATAATTACGCGGTGAATGGGCAGTATTCTACGATGGAGATACCCTCGGATGCAGTTGTTTATATCCATTTTAGAAATAAGTGATATAATATAATCATATGAGAGATAGTGAGGTAGAAATCGAAACGTCCGAAAAGCAACGCAGGAGCTTGCCGCTAGCCGGCGTGGTGATGATTGCGGCGATATGTTTGGTGGCGGGAATTGCTCTGGGCGCAAGGGGTGATTTTATGGCGCGAGTGGGTGCGATATTCGGGCTGCGCTGGGGTGATTCGGCACTGAATCTGGACAGTGTGAATTCGGTATATAGCGAGCTGGCGCGGGATTTTGACGGAGATTTGGATACAGGGGCGCTAATTGAGGGCGCAAAAAAGGGGTTGGTTGAAGCGGCCGGCGACCCATATACGACATATATGACGTCTGCGGAAGCTGCTGAGTATACAAAGAGTCTGAACGGAGATGTTGGGGCCGGGATTGGCGTGGAAGTAGGTATGCGGGATGGTTTTGCGACAGTAGTGAAGGTGCTGAAGGATAACCCAGCATTGAAAGCAGGTGTGAAAGCTGGCGATGTTTTCGCTGAAGTGAATGGCGAAGATGTGCTTGGCATGACAACAGAAGAAGTTGTTTCGCGAGTCAAGGGGGAAACAGGAACAAGTGTGGCTGTTGTATTTGCACGTGATGGCGAGCTAAAAAGCTTTAATATCACTAGGGCTCAAATCAATAATCCCAGCTCGGTGGTGGAGTATAAAGGCGAGGGCGGCAAGGTCGCAGTAATTAGATTGTCACGCTTTGACCAAAAAACCGGTGCGGAAATGCAGGATATAGCACAGGAAATTGTAAGTAAGGGTATTGATAAAATCGTGCTGGATGTGCGGGGCAACGGCGGAGGTTATTTGGCGTCGGCGCAAAACATGCTGAGTCTGTGGCTGGATGACAAAGTAATGATGATCGAGAAAACAAAGGATGATCAGATGGAAATGAAGACATGGTCGGGCCGGGCTGTTTTGGCTGGCAAGGAGACGCTCGTGTTGATTGACGGGGGATCGGCGAGTGCTAGCGAGATTGTGGCTGGGGCATTGAAGGATCACGGCATGGCGGAATTGGTTGGCGAAACCACGTTCGGCAAGGGGAGTGTTCAAGATATGGTGGAGGTTGCGGGTGGAATACTGAAGGTGTCTATCGCCAGATGGTTCACGCCGAACGACGTGAGTATCACGGGCGACGGCATAAAGCCAGACCAGGAGGTGAAAATGACATTCGACGATGCAAATGCGGGCCGCGATCCGCAGTTGGATAAGGCCCTACAATTATTAAAGGAGGCAAAGTGATGGATCAAGATGGAATGGCGAAAAAGCGAGTACTATTGGTTGACGATGACAAGGAGTTGCTGGGTGTTTTGAGCGACCGATTTGTTTTGGAGGGATTTGATGTACGAGTTGTTGATGATGGAGAGAAGGCATTAGATGAAGCGCGGGATTTTCATCCGGATGTAGTGTTGTTGGACGTGATGATGCCAGGGGTGAGTGGATTTGATGTATTGGACATATTGAAGCATACGCCGGAAACCGTTGGCGCACGGGTGATTATGCTTACGGCGCTTTCGCAAGAAAAAGACCGCGAGTTAGCAAGAACCTCTGGCGCCGACGAGTACCTGGTGAAATCGCAAGTTCCGATTGAAGATATTGTCAAAATTGCCCAACGGGTTTTGGAAAAATAATGGGCGGGAAAGGAGGTTTTGGTGGCGCTTCCAATGATGAATCAAGCTGGTGAAAGCAGTGGGACTGGTGTAGGGGCGGCTGGTTCTGGTGACACGAAGACTCCGGGGCTGCCATCCTGGGTAAAAACTGGACCAGATGTGACTGAAACTAGTCGGAGAACTTCGCTGAAGGCTGGATTTTGGGAACTGGGTGAATCGGTAAAGGGCACGTTTGCGAGAATAAAGGAGCGGATAAAAAATCGACCAGAACGGCCGAGCAATGCACAGTACGGTTGGGTGGCTGGCCCGGGGAACGGGCAAGCTACGCAGACTGGCGAGGGGGGTCTGCAGCGCAAACAGCAATTTGAGGTGTCTGGTCAGGCGGCGCTTTCGGCACGCCAGCAGCAGGTGCGGCAATTGGCCGAGAGTGGATCCAGGCGCACGGCCCCATGGGCGTTGCGATTTAGGGCGTTGCAATCGCGGTTAAGGGCTTCGAAAACCGACGTTGCTGCTGCACAAGCTGAGGCGCAGAAAATTGAGGTAGAGCAGAGATCGTTGGCGGGCGTGGATGGCTGGCTGATGATATTTGTGGTGATTTTCGGAGTGGTTGGACTTTTGGCACTAGTCATGTTTCTACTGTCTTTGTCTGTGGTGGCCTGGCCATTCTCGGTTTTGTCTCTGATTAACTATGCGTTGGCTCCGCCGTTAGTTATTGTATCCGTAGCAACAATCGTGCTGATATTTCGGCGTAAAAAAATCGGCAAAAAATTTGCCTATGCGAATTTGGTGTTGGTAGCGGTTTATTTGGATTTAATGGTGGTGGTAGTATCAGCTTGGGATACTTATGTGGGGAGCAAGGACGTTTGGACAGCGCTGATATCGGTGCTGTTGTCCGGAGTGTTGCCGGCTCTGCTTTACGCACCGGTGGTCTATCTGTGCATACGGTATTTCGGACGCTCTAGGCGGGTGCGCGAAACATTGACCGAGGAGAAAGTAAAGGGTGAAAAGACCGAGCTCGCAGAAAATACTGCGACCACCCCAGAGCTGGGATTCGCTACACGCTATATTACGCAAAAGAGAGGCTAAGCTTTAGGCGCTGGCACGACCATGACCCGTGTGCGCGGGACGTTTTTGCCAGAAAAACGCAACTTTTTGGTTTTGACAAATTCGACAATGCCGTCTTCGGCAGCATGAATTGTATAATTCGCGGAGAGATAGGTGCCGGGGCCAGCGATTTTGGTGGAACCGGTTTGGCGGACGATTACCTCGCCTTTTTTGACTTTTTGGCCACCAAAACGCTTGACGCCAAGGCGTGGGCCTGCATTGTTGTGGACGTTTTTGGCTGTGCCGCCAGCTTTGACATGTGACATTTGTTATATACTCCTGCTATTTTTTGATTAAAACTAATAGGTCTCGTGCAACGATCTGATCTTCGCGATAGTAAAGCAGACCGTTTTGACCATACTTTTCTACATTATACTCCCCGGTAGCGAATAAGTCAAGGGGATTGATGCGCGAAAAATGGGCACCAGGCTGTGGATTGGAGATTTGCGCTAAGCGCCAAGCGGGTATAGCGAGACAGAGGCGAGTGCCAGGCTTGATCTGCGAAGCGAGGTTTTTGAGGAAGGCGCGCAAAATACTTTCGCAGGTATGCTTGACTTCGCGCAGCTTGACGGTGGATGGCGGAGCAGAGAAAGGTTGACCGAGGTAGGTTTCGGTGGCGACGAGGTCAACTGGTGGCTGCCAGCGGGTTTTTGTGGCATCGCCGGGCTCGAGCGCGATGTCGGGCTTGTGGCGCATTTTGGCTGCTATGAAGTCGAGATTGCGGCGAGAATAGTCGATCATGCGTGGCTCTAGGTCCGTGCCGTAGGCTTTATAGCCCATCAATGCGGCTTCTTGGAGAATAACACCAGTGCCGCAAAATGGGTCGAGTAGCCGCATATTCTTTTGCGATTGCTGCCCAGATGCTAGGTTGATGATGATTTGCGCTAGTTTTGGGGGGAGCATGCCAACCCGAGCGTCGCGGGCAGGTCTCTGCTGGTCACGAGCCGAGTAGGCGGTTATATTCTGAGCTCCGGTAGAAAGAGCAAAGAACGTTGATTTATGAGCCCCGATGATCAGGAGTTCTACGGCACTGGGCTTGAGGCCGAGTTTGTTGTGGTGCGATGTTGCAGTAGAGAGCTCGGGGGTTTGATTCGGCAACAACCGTAGCGAGACGCCTTGCTTTTTGCAGGCCGATTTGACTTTGAGACCCAGCTTTTGTAGGTCGCCGACTGCTAGTACGGGGGAATTGATGGCAGAAATACCCAAGGTGGTTTTTTTGGCGTTTTCGGCTTTGACCACACCAGATATGTGGTCTAGTAGAGTACGGTACGCTATATGTAGCGTGTCTATTTTGGATGGATTGGTGGCCTCGCGAACGATAGCACCGAGTTTTTTGCTGCCGCCTAAGCGGTTGATATTGAGTGGTTGGTTATCTGGTGTGCGGAATTGAACAACGCCATCGGTGATTGATGAAACGTTTTCGGCGCCCAACAAAGATGCTAGCTCGGCTCGCCCCAGTTCGGGCTGTCGGCCGAGGACAGAAATAAAGTTGGCGCTTGATGATTTATTCATGGTCAATAATGGTGCTCGCGAAGCGGCGCTTCATAAGCACATCAATAGTATAGCACGCTGGCTGTTCGAAAACCAGAATCATACCATTTTTGGCCCTATTTCATAATCCACTATCTGTCAGTAATATGTTCATCAATGCGTCGAACAACACCATACGCATACACATCGAAATATTTACGCCAAAAACCCCATGCTGTCGGATTGAAGCTTTCGAAATCAACACCCAGACGACNNTTGCATAATTAAGCAGGTTTTGATAAACTCCTTGTCTTCGGTGTTCGGGTAAACAGAAAGCGGCACCAATATGAGCATAACCACTCTCGCTCTCAATAAAAGTTTCTCCATCATGGGAAATTTTTAGATAGGCGCATATTTTGTTCCGCTGCTTCGCGACAAAAATTCGGGCATGCGACTGTATTGTTGATTGAATAAAACCTTCCAATGTATTCGGCTTTCTGTNNCATCAAATACGGGCTTTCGCGCTGATGTTTGTTTAGCAGCAATTCCAACGGGAAAACAGACGAGTAATCATTCTGCGCGAGTTCCTCATAATCGTAGTTTGTGCAAATCGGTACTACTATCTCGTCCATTTTGCGCACGGCATCAACAGTCCGCATTCCAAAACCATATTGGAAAAATTGTTTTTGCACTTCGACATCGTGTGCATACAGGCATACAGCGTGACTTGTAGCTCCTGCTTGCACCCATTTCCCGCCAGCCACTTGATACATCCGAGCATAAATGTCTGCCCTATTCTCTTTGGTAGCGGCGTTAGCGCCCATGGGAGAAAACACGCCCACTGCGTCCGTAGAAGCAAAGGCATTGTTAAACGGTGACGTTGCACAAAGAAAGCCAATCAATGTATCACCACAAAATGCAGAAACACCAAGATTATTTATTGCATAAGGGGTTAAGTCGGGGAGTGTCTTGATTGTTGGCAATGCGGAAACAGACTTGCGCTCGACTTCATAGTTTTGTAGGGCAAGCCTTACCGCCTGTTTGATATGTTCTGGTGCGAAACCTACAATTTTCACTATTTACCTCTTATCGCTATT
>DBCV01000013.1:77736-103938 GCA_002293245.1 Candidatus Saccharibacteria bacterium UBA949
GTGTATACCAATTTCACCACTCGGGCAAGTGGACTACTGGACTATTATACCACAAGTTGACAGTTGCACTCGCGTACGAAGTGTCAAGTGTCAAGTGTCAAGTGTCAAGTGTCAAGTGTCAAGTGTCAGGGTGGTTGCTTATCTATTACGGCATCTCGCCCTGCTTGGCCTACAACTCTCCGCCCCAAATATAGTTGTTGAACTTCTGGGACTTTTGCTTGCCTATCATGGCGTATTTATCAATCTTTAGCTTCTCATTTGCGACAAAACGCAGAGTACTTAAATCTGCTTCGGTTGGAGCCTCTTTAGCCTCAAAAGCAGTTTTTGAACCATCTTGATCTAATATGAAATCGACTTCTTGGCGGCCGTTATCGTAATATGAGAGTTTGCCATAGCTGGAAAGCTGAGCAGCCAGGACATTTTCGAATTTTTGGCCACTCGAAAGATCAGCGTTGATGTTGGCGATTCCGGCATCAATAAAGTAGAGCTTTTTGAGGTTGCGCACTTTGACGTCCTCGGACGTGGATTCCACGGGCAGAGTTCGGATAAGATAGGTTTGCTCCAGAAACTCGATCCATGTTGTCACTTTGATCCGCGTTAACCCGCTAACTTCTGATAGTTCCATAGTGTTGAGACGATTGCCAACTCGCGCTGCGAGGAGACTAATCAGCCGGCGGAGGTCGCCAGTTAAGCTAAAGTCCATCCAGGTGACCACATCTTGATTGACGTAGGTGCTGAAGAATTCGTCGAGCAATCGGAGCTTCTTTTCTGGTTGCGGCTCCAGAACGACACTCGGAAAGCCGCCGTACTGAATATACTCGTTGTAGTAATTTTCTAGTTCTGCGTAAAGAGCATCAGGAAACTTAGCTGGATTAGCAAAATCGATATCTGGCAGAATGTATTTTGCGCCCCTAAAGTCTAGGAATTCCTGGAAACTAAGAGGCATTAGTTCGAACAAGAATTTGCGCCCCGCCATGGATTCGGTAAAATGGTTTTTCAGATAGTAGGAGCTTGACCCGGAAAGGTAAAACTTGATGTCGTAGTGGTCGTAAAGGTACTTGATAACACTTGTGATATTTGGTAAAAATTGAATTTCGTCAATCGCAATGAACATTTTTGAATCTGTATCTAAGCCGCGAGTCCTTAACGACTGAATGACGTCATTGTAATCGGTGACTTCAAAGATCTTGCGGTCGCCAAGATTCTCTATATCAAAGAAAACCTGATTTTTTGATTTGGTTTGTTCGAGTAGCCACTTTAGTGTTGTTGTTTTACCTACTCGGCGTGGCCCAGTTATAACCAAGGCTTGTTTGTTATCCAAATACTTTTCTAATTCTTGCCATAATTTGCGTTTTATCATTCCATTCTCCTTATGCTGATATTGTATCGGTTGCTTTACAAAAAGTCAAGGTTTTTGTTTGGGAAGCTTGACAAAAAAGGCGATCGTGCGATCGGTGTGGCGCTATTATTTTTTGCAAATATGCCCGACGAGTCTTCTCCGGGCAGCTGCCAAGAGGTCCAGATTAAGAGGAAAGGCTATTGCACTAGCTAGCGCCACGTTTAAAAGATTCCCCAGGGAGTGATTATAATAACATAGAGTACATATAATTCCAGCCCCAAGGACCAATGCGAGTGTGGGCCGTTTGTCTATGCGCACTTTGATGCCTTTTTTTCTCAAGCCGAGATATCTGTGCATGGTCATTGTAGCGTAGGAAATAGCTGTGCTGATGGCGGCGGCATAGAGTCCGATGAAGTTGATTAGAGCCAAGTTAATCACAAGGTTCACGGCGGCGGAAACTAGTGAGGTGACCATTATCTGCTTAGTCATCTTTAGGGCAGAATAAATCGCGGCGAGAAAACCCATGATAGCGCTGAAGAACGTTGCGATAATTAGAATTGGTATGTTATAAAAAGCTTCACCGTATTCGGCGCCGATAAAGAGCTTCATAAGAAAAGGTGTAGCGGCGATTACGATTAAGCAAATCGCGCCAAACCCACGGATATACGCGTTCAACATTTTGGAGTAAAACTGGTCACGGTCATTGTCATCAACATGGGCTGAGGCCGACTCGCTCCAGGACATCCAGAAGATACTCGTAAAGATGTTCGCGACATTTGTCACTTTATTGCTGATGGCATAGATGCCGTTTGCCGCTGCGCCAAGGACGGCAGTGATAATAGTCCGATCGCTTGTACTCATTATCCACCAAGAGGAGTTTTCAAAAACTAGTGGCAGACTGAAGCGAAGCAGCTCTTTTCTCAAGCTTTGGTCGCGCAGCTTTTTATCTATGTATTGTGTGGGTTTTAATGCAATAATGATTATTAAGCTGTTAATAAGCGTTGAGATACCTAGGGCCCAGAGCATGCCTTCGCCCCCGAACTCTAGAACAACTATAAATAGCCAGCCCAAGACGAGATTGACGAGAGATCCGACGGTTGCGCTAAGAGCGTAGAGTTTATTGTGACCGAGGCCCCGGGCAAGTTGGCCGATTATGGATGNNACTGGACGATTTGTGCAATAACGTTTAGTGCGATTGCGCCGGCGAATGGCAGTAGGCCGATTATTCCGCCGACAATTACAACTATGCCGGCCAGCATGATTAGCGGTAAGATCATGATTAAAGTGTTTGTGAGTATTTTGCTGATTGCCTTGGTGTTGTTGCGAGCTGAGATTACATATCGAAAGATACCAATATCTAAGCGTAATAAAATGACGGGAATGAATAGCAGAGTATATGAATTGATCAAATCAACCATACCAAAATCCGTGGGGTCGATGAATCGTGTGTAAATCGGCAATAAAATGAACGACATGAGGGCTGGAGCCAGTTTGCCGACGGCTAGGATAATAGTGTTTTTTACTAGGTCTTTATTGCGTTTTTCGGTTTGCGACTTTTTCATAAATCCTCTCTAGTTTTTTGGCTGAATCATCTATGCTATAACCGGCTTTTTCGATGTTTTTGTAGGCATAGTTGTTTCTTGATAGGTCCATGGCGGAAAGTTTTTTTGCCCACTCTTTTGGTGATTTATCTAGCGGGTAAAATTCGACGGTGCCAGCAATGTTTGACTCAGACGAAACATTTTCACTCGCCAGTATTGGCAGTCCGTTTACTTGAGCTTCAACTAAAACGACGGGCAGTCCCTCGTGGATTGAGGGGAGGACAAAAATATCCGCAGCGCTTAGAAGGCCCTGTACGTCTTTATATACGCCAGGAATCAAAACACTTGAGCTTAGATCTAGCCGANNCGCTTGGAGGCTCTTCTTGTCTCCGCCGTCACCTATTAATAATAAGGTGCTGTCTGGGTGGCCTTTGTGATACTCGTTAAAAACATCAAGTAAAAAGCCTTGGTTTTTTTGGTGCGCCAGACGCCCGATGTTTAGCAGAACGGTCGATGTGCTTGAGATATTGAAGCTTTTACGAGTTTTTTCGCGTGCTTTTTCGTCGAAAACGAAATTGTGGACGTTGATCCCATTTTTAATGACGGTAAATCCGCGATTTCCGAATAAAAACTTACCAGCGGCGCTGCCGCATGCGATCCTGGCCGTTGCTAGTCGTGCGGTATATTGCATTATAAACGGCATTGAAATGCGTCGCAATGCTGTTTTGAGCTTGCTTTTAGATTTAATTGTATAGGCCGTATTGTGGGAATGGAAAACGATGGGAATCTTGTTCCTCTTTGCTACTCGTGCAACAAAAGCGATTGCCGGATGCTCTGCGTGTATATGTACGACGTCAACCTTATGGTCCTTAATGATGTTCGATACGTTCTTGTGCCAAGACATGGCGTTGAAGGCGTTCTTGGGCTTGGCGGAAAAAACATCTATGCGAGTGGCATCCAATCGATCCTGAAGGTCGTGTGGTCCATCGTTGAAGCAAAGAACGATCGGACGAATTTTTTTTCGATCTAACTTTTCCATAATGTTTAGTGCCATTACGCCAACGCCCCCGAAGGATGGCGAATAAATGACTTCAAGAACATTTAGCGGCTTCATAGTTCAAACTCCGACTTAGAAGGAAAAAGCTTTTCGAATGATGCATTAATTGAGTCTTTTGTTGCGCTGAAGTTTTGTACTTCCACGTCGTTGATGCAGATGGTTTCGTATTTGTGGTTATGGAGGGCTTTCTTGAGGTCATTCATTTGTTTCGGAAATATGGAAAAATTGTGAGTAATTCTTTGAACGTTTTTTGGCGCAAAGCGTCCAGAAGCGATTTGCCACTCTTTGATTAGATACTGGTTAACGTCCATCGCCGAGCGGAACTTGGTTGACGAAACCTTGTCAAGCAAGTCGTGTTCTTTGTTCCAGAGATCTATGAATACGCTTCTTAAGAATGGCTGAGGTATGTGATTGATCAAGAATCCGGGGATATGGTTTGTTGGTAAAAACGCTAAATCTAAAAATGGCGCGAGCAGGCCGTTGCGTATTGATGCTAATTTGGTCCAGTTGTGCTTAATGACTTGATTCTTAGTGAAATTACGGTTTATAACACCCATGTTGTTCAATAAAATATGCCAAAAAACTTCATCATAATTTGGGCTAGTGATACGCCAGAAAACTGCCTGATCCTTCGGCAGGCCTTTTTTGCTGAAAAAGTCAGTTTTTTTCGTCGGCCTGATCACAAACATGTCATCGTTAAAATAGATGAAGTGCTCGGATAGTTTCTTGATTCTGTGAAGATTTAATTCTATTGGGTGCGAGCTAAATGTTGGCAGGTATTTGGCGGGGATGTAGTCTGAATGCTTAACCCAGTTGAGTTTTTTAGCGTTTATATTCAGCCAAGCAGGTTTTTGTCCATTGGTCACGAGATGTACTTTTCGCACCCAGGGCATATATCTTTCTATGCCTCGAAATATGTATTGCGTATTATCCCAATCGCGATAGCGGTTATTGCTTGTATCGGTACTGGCGTTGTTTTTTGGGTCGTGCGACATATACCTTTTCTTTTCTTCTAGCCACTTCGGATCGCTGCCATCAACCCACGGTATAACTACATCAATAGGGAACGTCATGCCGCATCTCCTTGCTGCCAAAGAAACCGGTACGGGAAAGCGCCTGACTGATTCTGCAGATAGAGGGAGATAACGAAATACGTTATGGCGATTATAATTGGAGTGAGATGCAGGCCGATGACGGCTAGTTTTTTGAATCGCGATCTATCTATTGTTTGGACTTTCTCGATTAACGTTTCAGTGCAAAGCGGCACAAGCACGCACGAAAGAGGAAGCACTGGCCATGCGAGACGCTGTGCGAAGCGCAGGGTGGTACTGGCGAACATTAGTGCGCAGCCGACAGAGTACGTAGCCACTAATGTTGCCGATTCAACATTACTTGAAATCTTTTTCCTTAAGATGTATAGGCTGGTAAAAAATATTGCGATATATGCTAAGTGAGTCATACCGATATCGAAGGCTTTATTCATCCCCCAACTAGCATAGTTGTATTTTGCAAACATTGGTAGCTTTACAGCTATTTCAAATAGATCTACGGCGAAGAGTGATACGATGCTAATAGCACCGAAGATAAGAAGAATTATTGCAATCCTGTGTTGCTTTTTCGTGGACTTGAAAACCATGCGCATAAGCCAAAGTGGAAGAAATAGTATCGCAGAAAAATGCATAAAAGCAGCTGCAATAACCCATCCTGCGTATCTCCAGAATTTTCCATCGAAGAGTTGATGGAGTGCGTAAAATAAAATAGCAATGCTTGCGCTTTGGCGAACCGTATTTAGAGAGACAAAAAAGAACATTAGGAGAATCATAAAGAAGGCGGATGCGATGAATTTTATTTTGGAATGTTTCAGAGCGATATAGAAAAATGTAACAGTAATTGTTGCATATATCGTGAAGACCAAATATGGACTGTTCGTTAGTAGTCTTGAAATCCAAGAAAAGATAAAAAAGGTTGGTTCAACCCACCACGCTCCGTTAGCTTCATTGAAAGCTAGATATCCGTTGCTTGTATTGTTGTATAACCGGAGGTAGCTATAGTAATCGCTGCCGACTCCGTATCTCAGTGATGCTATGAGTATAGGTATGGCTAAACCTGATACAACGAAGAGGTTAACCTGCAGTTTTTTCTTGCCAAGATTTATATCCAGAGTCCTTCTGTGAGAAGTGTTGCCGAGGTATATTAAGAAGGCGCTCAAACCGAAACAAGCAAGGTAAAATATCAGACTCTGTATGCCACTCATTTTGTGACACCTCGTAGGAATCTCTTATAGAGCATTTTTTTGACGGCTGGGGGAACTATTTTCATTGCGACGAGGCCTGCGCTGGTAGCGGTGAAATCTTTTGTACTTATGTAGCCATTTTGCAGAAAATACTTTTGTAGCGCGATTTTTTGACCGAGTTTTGCTCCGCGTCGTTTGAGGTTATCGCTGTCGATACGGTAGTGAAGAACGATGTCTTCAAGGTTCGCTATCTTGTGGCCTTGGACCAAGAGACTCATGACGAGTGCGTAATCCATTCCCCTACGCCATCCTTCCGGATATCCACCGTGTTTGATGAATACCGTTTTTTGCCACATCATGGTGGGGTCGTTGATTGGCGAACGACGTTTTGAGAATTGATAAATTTCACTATGTTCGGTCGGGACTTTGCGGATGCTAGTCAGTTTTTTTGGATCATTGTTTTCAAATTCCGCGAGCTGTCCGCCAACACCTGTAAGGCTTTCGTCTCTATTAAACTCCGCGATTTGCTTAGAGAACCTTTCTGGTAGTGAGATGTCGTCGTCGTCAATTATCGCGATCAACTCGTTTTTTGCTAGTGATGCGCCATGATTTCTTGCTGCGGCCGCCCCTGCGTTCTTTGGAAGCTTTTCGAATGTTATGTGTTTGTATCGGTTAGTATATTCATTTATTAGCTTGTCTAGGTTATTGTCGATTGCTCCATCAGCAATAATAATTATATCATCGGATTTTTGCGTTTGGCCCAAGACACTTTCTAAAGCTTCTGTAAAATAACCTGGATTGGTGCCGGAATAAACTGTCACGACAGCTGAGCAAACCATATATTTTCTTTTTTGCATGTATAACATTATATCACAAACTTGTCAAAAAGACAAAGAAGTAGATGGGGGATTTTTAACTTATTGATTTCTTGATGATTTCGCGTTTTATAAAGCTAACTTCTAGCCTACTGGTAGAAATAGCAAAAAGCGCGTAGCCGTTACTGCGGAGATTTTTAAGTGCATTTCTCATCTTGCTTTTTCCGTCACGGAAGAACCGCTCATGAAACTCTAGACATATCTGATTAGGATATATTTTTTCTTTCAGCATATCGTCAATAACTTCAAATTCGCTGCCCTCGATATCCATCTTTAGAAGAGATATTTCTCTTATCCCGAGTTCCTTTATAATGGTGCTTATTCGCCTAACTTCGACTTTTATCAACTCCTGCTTGCCATTCTCGTGGACTTCGCCGTGAATGCTGCCACTCGGATCTTCGCTATCTGGCGCGGGAACGCAAAAACTAGTGTAACCGTCTTTTGCGCCAACGGCACATTCGAAGAATTCAAAGGAACTTGGCATCTTTTGATTTTTCAGATATTCAACAGAACGGGGAGTAGGGTCGAACGCATAGACTTTAGCTTTTGCGCGTCGAATGATGTCTTTATCAAAACTTACGTCTTCGCCGATGCCGAGCGAAAGGATGATGGGAGGTTTTTCTTCCGTTAACTTAGGCATGTAGACATAAAATGCACCATAGGCTTCGTTGCCAACCAGTTCGGCGTTTGGTAGATTAATATCATATTTTAGCTCACAAAGTATGCCCATTTTTCCAAACAGCCACCTGTAAGATCCCCTTAAACGGAAGCGATGCTTATAGGGTATGACACTCTTGGCGACCCTTTTTATTTGAACTTTCAAGCCCGTTAGCCTATTCGCCATGAGTCTGGCTACCTGTTTTCCAGTTTATTAGTTTCCGCAACGCCGGCAGTTTTCGTGGAAATGCTTTCGCTCCCCTCGACATTCCCGTAACGCGTGATCACAATCATTGGGGTTTTCGCGATGCACTTTAGGTCTGCGATAAAGGTGACGCGGTTGGAATAGTCGGCATCCAGCTTGGCTTTGCGGGCTTCGGTGATGAGATCGCGGCCGTTGATCTGGGCCAGACCCGTGAGACCGGGGCGCAGCCGATGGGCGCCGGATTCTTCGCGCAGGGCAATACGCTGTTTGTCGTTGATGCCAGCGGGTCGGGGTCCGACTAGGCTCATTTCACCCTTAAGGATATTAAAGAACTGCGGTAGCTCGTCTAGCGAAGTTTTGCGCAGTACCTTGCCGATGGGTGTGATATATCTGTTGGCGTCATAGAACTCATAAGGTGAGACATTATGAGGAGCACCTTGGTACATTGAGCGGAACTTATATATCGTGAAGGGTTTGTTGTTGCGGCCAATCCGGGTTTGCTTAAAGACTGCTGGCCCACGGGAAGATGCCTTGATGCAAAGCGCGATAACCGCCATCGGTATTGAGGTGACGGCTATGCCGACTAGGGCCACAGAAAAATCAAGCGGGCGCTTGACATGTTTTGCGTAAAAACCCGGTTTCGCCTTGGCTTCAGGCATTTTCGCACTCCAAACTTATTGATTTTCCGTTTAACTCTATTTGCATAACCATACTATACTTTTACTACAGTATAGCACATTGTTTGAAAAAAGTTAATTGTTTGTGGTTATTTTTGCCGAGAAAACTATCCGCAGGTGCTTATTCTGGCTGTGCGTCGCTAGGTAGCGGGTCTTGAACGCTGGTCGAAAATGATTGACGGATATACTCCTGGATGCCGCTGTAATCTGTAAGGCCAAGAATTGGTTGAACAATACTCTGGCCATTATACATGCCTGTACTAACGAGCGATTGTTCGCCGTCGGTTAAGGAAAGGGAGGTGATTTTGTCGGTGTTGATCTCGCCGGATAGGTCGAGAGCCGTGCGCAATTCGGCCATGGTGACGTTGGTGCGGATATTATTACCGATAGAGTCCAAGATGCTTAGGACCTTATTTGGGTCAAAGATCAGGCTGGAAACGGTTGCTTTCTTTTGCATAGCCTTGATAATGCGCTGTTGATTTTGCTCGCGGTCAAAGTTGCTGCGGCTAAGCCCGTAGCCGCCTTGTGAATTACGGGCTCGCGCCAGCTGCAGTGCCTGTTCGCCATCAAGATGGTTGATGCCTGCTGGTAGGGATAGCTTGGTGGCAACGTCGTAAATTCCGCGGGGGTCGTCGGAGTAGATATCCACGTCGATTCCGCCCAAGGCGTTGGTTAGGTCGCGCACGACACTGTAATTGACAGCGGCATAGTATTGAATTTCTGTACCGAGCACCTCGCTGACTTTTCGGGCAAAAGCGGCTGAGGCTGCCTTTTGGTCTCCGCCATGGGTTTCCATAGCGCAGATGTAGGTTGCGTTGATTTTGCCGGAGTAGCCCACGGAGCAAGGCTCCTCGTAGTTCACCCATAGGTCGCGAGGGATGCTCAGCATGCTGGTGGCTTTTGATTCCTGATCAACACTCAAAACCATGATTGAGTCGGCCAGATCGGCGCCGCTGTGGCCTTCGTCGTCTTCGGATGTGCCGAAAAGTAGAACGTTGCTGCGACCGTACTGGTCTTTTTTGAGCTGCTCATCTGTGTGCGTCAAAAAGTCCATCGGGTTGCCTTCGAAAACTTGGCCCAGAGTGCCGGTGGCTTTGCTCAGATATACTATGGCGATTACGACCGGGATAAGGACAATGGTCAATATTGTAAAAACGATGACTTTTTTGCGCACAGACCATTTTTTGCGCGGTTTTTTGCCGTCCGTGCTTCTGGCGCGTCGCTCCACGGGTGGTTTTTGGGGTGCCGGGTTTTCCACATAGTGCTTGCGAACGTTTTTTGATCTCGGCTTCTTTTTTGCGTTAACTGGTTTCATAATATCATTTTGCATATTCTTTATTTTATCACTTTTGCGGAAGAAATACAAAATCATTGCATTTGGCAAGAAGCCTATGCTATAATTGAAAATATATGGTGGGAGGTAAGAATATGATAGGTGTTTGGCAGTGAGCAAGATTGGCAGATACCTGAATCAACACATCTTGGGCAACGTTTTTGATGGGGCGGCGATTACTGAGCATTATTCGATTGATGCTGGGCCTCTGCAGATGCGGCCGAGATTGGTGACGCGTCCGGCCAGTGTGGACGATTTGCGGCGGATAGTGCGCTTTGCCGGGCAGATGACCATGCGCGGGATGCCCTTGGGTATAACTCCGAGGGGTTGCGGAAGCGATAAAACTGGTGCGGCTATATCCGATGGCGGCATTATCCTCGATATGACTGGTGAGATGAACCGCATGTTGGAGATTGATAATAAGCAGCGGCTGGTACGCTTGCAGCCCGGGATTACGCTGAGGGACCTGAACATTGCTTTGAGCATGCATGGCTTGTCTTTGCCGCTAAATGTTGGCAGTGGCGTGCATACGATTGGTGGAATTGTGGGCAATAACCTGGGTGGCCGGTCGGTGCTGAAATACGGAGGACTGCAAGATTATGTGCATCAGGCCGAGGTGGTTCTGAGCAATGGCGACACGGTTCAAACTGGGCGCCTGAGCCGCCGAAAGCTGCAAAAAAAACAGCAACAGGGTGATTTTGAGGGCGAAATTTACCGCAAATTGGACGAACTGATTGCGGAAAACGGCGATTTGATCCATGATATGATTGCCGAGAATGAACAGCGGGGCCCGAATATTGCCGATTTGGCAGGCTATAGTGGAATAATAAACGTTAAATATCCCGACGGGTCAATGAATCTTTTGCCGCTGTTGTTTGGGTCGCAAGGGACGCTGGCGGTGCTCAGTGAACTAATTATCCACACGCAGTTTTTGGAAGATTGGCCGGAGTACATGGTGGCTATGTTCAACGATTACGATGCGGCAGAGGATTTTATAATCAAGGCGCAGGAGTTGAAGCCGGTACTGCTCAACCTTTACGATAGCGAGTTGTTGTTGGCGGCCAGTAACGCGGGCAAGATTTTTGATCTGCTTAGAGGAGAGCTGAAAGATGGTGTCTTGGTGCTGGTTGGGTTCTCCGATGTGCGGGTCAGCCGCTCCAAGAACAATATCCGCAAGCTGGTGCGTCACTTGACGGGCGGGCCAATCAAGTTTGCGGTTTCGGACGAGGATAACTATGATACTTTCTTGCAACTGCCCGAGATTTTGACGGCGTTTTTGAACGATGTTGAGCTGGGGCCACGGATGCCGTTTGCGGATGGTGCCCATATCCCGGTGAATATGCTCGGCGAATACCTGAAGCAGTTGAAAAAATGGCGCGCGCGGTTGGAGCGACCGATGCCGGTGTTCGGCTCTGCGCTTTCGGGGATTTACAATATTCGCCCTGCGCTTGACTTGCACACCATGCAGGGGCGGCAATTGGTGNNGTATAACGATATTGTTCAAAAATGCGAGGGTTCGATTACTGGTGGCACGCCAGAGGGCCGGTTTAAGTCGATGATTTCGGTGCCGACTATGGATCCGAGAGCGCAAGCGCTTTACGCGCAGATTCGCCAGATTTTTGACCCATTCGGTATCATGAACCCCAGTGTTAAGGCCGAAAACACGATCAGCAACCTGGCCCGACATCTGCGTCGGACATATAACGAGAAGATTGTGGCTGAGTAGAGGGCTAGGCGAAAGCCTGCTTGTCTTTTCCCTTATGCTTGCATCTTTCGTATCTGTTGTGGTATAATCCAACCAGAAGTGATTAGCACGTTGAAATAATAATTCAGGAGGCGATTCAGATGTCAATGTGCAATCTGAGCGATGTTGTTGTGATTTCGGCACAGAGTGGGGCGAACTATTTTGCCGGGGCAATATGCGCAGAGTTGGGAATAAAACTTTGCAAAACAAAGTCGAAACGGTTCTTAAATACTAATTTTTTCCCTTATATTCCAGGGGACTTGCGCGGTAAACGAGCGTATGTTGTTCAGATGTTGAACGGAGAGACGGACAAGCGAGTAATCGAGGCCGCATTTTGGGCGAATGCTGCGAAGCATGCAGGGGCGGAAGAGACCACGTTAATTGTCGCTGGTTTTCCATATGGGCGTTCGGACAAAATGCACCAGCCCGGTGGGGCGATTGGCGCCGAGGTGATAGCTGGCTTATTTGAGCTGGAATGCGTCAATTTCAGTCGCATTATAACGTGCGACCTGCACAATTCAGGTATAAAAGCTTACTTCAAGTCTGCAGCTGTTATCGAAAAGACGGCGTTGCCTGATTTGACAAAGCACTTGCTCGGTTGTAATCTTGGCATCGAGGCTGTGGTCGGTTCTGACAAAAGCAGTAGGGGTAAAGCCGCTCAGGTTGCAAATGCACTCGGAGGAATCGGGTGTGGATACTGCAACAAATCACGCCCAGACCATTCGGAGAAACCAGTTATCAGTGAGATAATCGGTGTAGATGTTCGTGGCTTGTGTATTGCCTTAGTTGACGACGAGGCTTCTTCTCTAGGAACTATACTGGAAGGTGCTGATTATGCATTCGGGGCGGGTGCAACGGAGGTTTATGCTATGTGTACGCACCCAGTTCTTGTGGGTGGAGCGGCGGAAAAGTTAGCGAAATCTCGGATTACGAAGTTGGTTGTATCAAATTCAATCCCAGTGTCTCCGGCCAAGATGGCTAAGGCTGGTGGAAAGCTGGATATCGTGCCGATACATCACCTATTTTCCGAGGAAGTTTATTGACTTCTTCGGGCGAACCTTGAGAGCATACGAAAAGACCCGAAACTATTTCGGGTCTTGACTTTTTTAAGCATGTGTGCTATAATGGTTATTGTAAGGACCAAGTCGGGAAATGATTGGTTTTTACAGTAGTTATTAACATGGAGCTTGTTTGGCGCACCCGAGGCCAGAAGTTCAAAATGCATGTGCAATGCTGATTTTATACCGGAAACTCCTGAAAACTGTGGAAGCCACATGCTTCTTTCATATAGATGCACCAAAATGTACCAAACGCCTAGGCAAATCAAGAACTGGCCCAGGTGAATCTCAGAAAAGGAAGGTGCTTAAAATGAGTAAAGCCAAGAAGGTTTTATTCGCTCTGGTGTTCGCTTGTGTCGTGAGCCTGCTGTTTGCGGGTTGCGTGACTGAGGCGGAAAGCCAGGTCATTATGGGAGAAGCTGTGGAAAACGCAAATCAGGATCCGGCGTTGGATGCCGTTGAGCCTGAAAGCAGTGATGCCGAAAACAGTGACGCCCAAGTCCCAGTACGGCGCGGCGCGAAGTCGCAGTCGTCGGAACCGGCAGAGCCGGTAGAGGCCGAAGAGCCCGCCCCGGAAACGGTGGAGGAGTCCGAGCCGGAAATAAAGCCGGTGAAGGAGAATGATGACAAATGGGCAAAGCTAAAGATTCTGCCCGGAGTCATCAAGAAGGTACCCGCAACGGAAGACAGCGCGCCAGTACCTGAATCACCACCCGAGGAGGGTGCTAAGGTGAAAGCTGCGTACGGAGAGCACGAGGATGCTATCGCCCGGCTTTTGGCCGGCGGGATAGACACCTTGGAGTCTGCGCCGATGCCGGAGCCGACGGCTCCGTTGACCGCTACAACAGATGAACAGGAAGAAGCGATTGAAGACGAGCAGATACTGCCGAATTCAATAGCGCAGTTTTTCCGTTATCCTGATGATGGCACGATCCGTGTGCAGGGTTGGTCGCAAGTACTCGAACATGCTGTCGAAAAGTATGACGAGTACTCCAAGTACATCAACGACAACCAGAACAGGCTGGGATTCAATACAGCCGACATTGAAAGGTTGGCCTCCGAGCCGAGTCGTTTTGCGATTGTTGTATACGGTATTAGTGGAGCGGTTAATCGAGATAATTTGGCGAGCCACATGCTGGCCGCCGAATATGCTGCATTGACCGCCTACGAAGCGCAGACTGGCGAACAGGTGCCGATTATTTACGCCAAATGGGGCGTATATAATACTCGAGTACCGAAAGGTAGCACGAAGATGACTCGCTATACCGACGAACGTTCGTTGGCTAGGTTTGCCTTGATGGCGACCGAAACCAGCGGGGTGTTTACGTCGTGCGCGAACCCATTCGTGTTCAAGCCCGAGCCACCGCCGGAGCCGAGGTACTTTACGCTGACTATTCGGAAAAGGCTCACGCCTGACAGCAACTTAACCGGTATTTCCGCCGAGGAAGTGTTTGGCATTACGGTGCCACACGGAATCCCGGGGATACCAGAAGAGTATTCGTTGAGTTGGCAAGAGGGTCAGAGCGAGGTGAAAATTGTTCTGCCTGAGAACTCTTGGTATTCGGTCAACGAGACCTGGATGCCGGGTATCTACAAATTCAGCCATTATTCTGGCGATGCCCCGCAAGGGCATATCACGAAGGACATAGTGGTTGAGATTTGGAACCGGCGTATGTTGCCGGATGAGCCGCCAGTCGTTGTTGTCCCGCCGCCTGTCGTAGAAACCCCGGATTGGCAGATTATCAAGAAAATCCGGGTGGTCAAAGACGGGGTAGAGCTCGCAGAGAGTTCCCCTGAGTTCCAGGCGGCCGCAAAGGAAACGTTCCGGACCCATTACTCCATCAACGGAGTGTATGGTGTGGTGAATATTCAACACGGCAAACCAGTAGTTCTGAAAGGCGTGCCGGAGAATGGCGTAGGCTTGATGAACTACCGTGAGGAGCTAACATCGGAGCAGCTGGTTGCCGGTTGGCAATACCCGCCGCTCGACCCGGTAGCCGACTTGAAGGCTCGGACGACGACCTACACTAATACTCTAATCTTGACGACGTCGGAACCAGAACCGGAATACGGTTCGGTCATTGTCGACAAGAACCTAGTTGGACGGACTGCGAAGACCAACATGGACGCGACGTTCAACTTTACGGCGAACGTCTATGGCGCGCCGGGCGAGTTGCTGCGGACTGAGCAATTCAGCCTAGGCATTCGCGAAGGCGTGAATGACACGTACGAGATTAAATTTGTTCCGTACGGAGGCTATGTCTCTGTGGAAGAGCACTTGACGATGCCCGAAGGGTTTTCGCCAGACGTTGCGCTGGAACATACGGTATCGGTGGCTGCAGCGATTCCGAACCCAGTGATGGTCATTACTAATCACTGGACGGATCCGGTGGTTGCTGTGGGTTCGATTGAACTGGGCAAGATTGCCCGGAGTGCGGCCCTGAATGTGCCGTGGGATACGTTTACGTTCCATGCCCAGCTGATATATCCGGACGGCGGCTACAAAGAATTGTGGCTCTCGATTACCGGATATGGCTACGATTGGGATCCGCGACGGGTGAGCTTTCCGGAGCTGCAGAATCTGCCAATTGGCACTGAGTACGTGATAACTGAAGTCAACTTGCCCTATAATTGGACCGTGATTGATGTTGTGAATCAGAATGGGGCAAGCGTGGCCGACATGAACTACAGCGGTGTTGTGGCGCATGGGAGGATTGGAGATTCCAACCCGGTATATGTTGACTTTGTCAACCATTATCAGGAAGGATACTACCCCCCGCCGCCACCAGAGTTGCCTCCGCCGGAGCCGAAAGCGGACATACCGCCGGTAAGTGATGAAGACGCTGAGTATGTAGACAAGGATGGCAACAATGGCATCGATAATCAGGCTGTCCAGAATGACGTTGATGGTGATGGAGTACCGGATGATGGTACGAAACCCGATGCTACCGGTGATTTTGGGCTAACCGAAGACCCTGACGTTGCTTATCAAAAAGAATTACAGGAAAGAGAACTGCAACGGCAGCGAGAGCTGCAGGAGCAACAAGGTAGCTGAAACACGTTTGAGATTGCACATGCGAGAATACTTGCCAGAAAAATGCCTCAGAGCCGACTGTTTGGTGAAACAACCTGCCTTCCTCTGCCGCCACGCCCCGCTTTTATAAGCCAGGCGCCGCCACAGGGAACACGGGGAGTTAACCAGTTAGTTCGTTAGTTAGTTTTGAGCAGTTATGGCAGTAGCTCGTTTGAGCAATAGATTCTTCTTTTCGGAGGCGAAGATTCTGGTGAGGGTGGCACCAGTTGAAGCGTTTCTATAAAGAAGAGCAGCGAACGGGAATCTAATTCCTAGAGAGGCCACCCCTTTCCGGGGAGTGGACGAACGTTCGTTTGGCAATAGACTCGTGCGCACGAGTAGCACTTTTAGTAGTACATTATCATGATAATCCGTCCCGAAGGCCAAGGGGCGGATTTTTCTTGGCCATTGACATTTTTGGGCTGGTGTGATATAATGGGGGTAACAGGGAGTGTAGGTATGGCTTACCCCCAGTAGTACTTTTGCAATTTGGAGGTGCTACTTATCTAATCTGAGATAGAAGGAGTGGTAGAGATGGATTTTGGCTCAGTTGTTCAACAAGTGCCGTGGATCACGGGCTTTATTGTGGTCGCATGGTTCGTGTGGAAAAAGGCCTGGCGGAATATCATTCGACAGGAGGAGGTCGCGGAGAGCCCGGTTATTGGCTGGGTCATGGTTGGCATAACGATTGCACTTGCAACCGCGATGAGCATAGTTCTGTTTATTTACCAGGGCAATCTCATACTAATGTTTGCTGCTGGCGCGTTGTCGCTTGTCTTGTCCCTGGTGTTACATCGTTTTGCCCTGCCCGCATTTGCCAATGCAGCATGTTCGACCACGGTGTTGCTGCTGGTAGATATGATGACAGTGTTTCTGTGGCAAGGAATGGCCGCCGCATTCTGCGCAGTACTCATGCAATGGGCTGAGGGCAGTTCGGCTTGGTCGGGCTTGTTTGCCACTGTGCCGTTGACGGTTGCCCTAGTTGTGTTCCTGCACAGCCTGTACAACAACAAGGACGATGGAACTGTGGCGACAAAGAAGTTCAATTGGTTGGTGCGCAGCATCGGTGTTGTTGCTGTTATTGGGTCGCTGATTCTTCCGGGCTATGCGTTTATGAATGGCGAAGCGGCGGAGAAAGACGCAGAGGTGGCGAGGAATCTTCCTGTTGCTACGCTGGAGCCTGCCGTTGTCGATAACCCCGTGCAAGCCACGCAGCCCACGCCGGTGCCTACGCCCATCCTGACTCCTGCGCCAACACCCGTCACCGGCATTTCGCCGGAGAGGGTGGCAAATATCAGCATGTTTTATGACGACGTCTATTGCAAGATGTCGCCAGAGGCTCAGCAAGCATTCAGGCAGAACGTAGATTCTGCCTATGGCAGTGGTCGGTTGCTATATGGCTTCGACAGATTATTTAATCCGGAGAAGGTTTCGGAGCTGTCAGATTTGCGTANNAAGGCCCCGGAGAATATGCAGGGAAACTGGCCCGTGATGCGGGTGGGCTTTGATAAGTCCGAGGACTTGAATCGGTATTACCCGTATGATGAGTATGTAATAAGAATCGACACAGGAATGCTGATCAACGGCAAAGCCGAGCCATTCCGCGGCGTTCCCAACCTATACGGAGTTTATCCCCATGCGGATTATGAGTATAGTCGCGATGGCGTCTGGACTGTTATTGACTTCCCGGGTTTTCATGAATGGGAGAACGGCCATACTTACATTACAACGTGCGGAGCGATTATTCGCTTTGTGCCGAAGTGATGACAAAAAAGCACTTTCGATTTCAGAAAAACGGTCGCTTGTTGTATAGCGGCCTTTTTCATACCCCCGATTATTATTTAACCATTGACTTTTTAAGCTTCGTGTGCTATAATGTGGAGGATACGCGGGTAAATACTGCGATAGCAGGTGCCCGTGGGTAGTACTTTTGCAGTTTGAAAAAGTGCTACCTCTGTAAAAGGAGGATGTTGTTGTATGATTAGGGAATTTGTGTTGTCGCAGGATTTCTACGTAGCCGTACTGACGGCGCTTCTCTTGCCGATCGTCTGGTATATAGCCACTACTGTGCAAAGACGCAGTAATTGGGTAAACAGACGGGCGAACGGCGGGTTTGGTTTCGTGAACTTTCTCGGCATGTTTGCTTGGCCGGTGATAGTCGGCATTATGCCGAACGTCACTTTCTGGATTGAGCAATACGGGCACAGACTGGTGGCCGCCTTCTTGACACTTGCTGCCATGATTGTAAGTTGTGTTTTGGCGCAACGGGCGCTGTATGTTAATGGCGCTGATCCTGAGCGACGCGACTATATTGATTTGGCGGCTATGACGTTTTTTAGCGTTATTGCTGTAAGCGCGGCGCAAATTTTACGAATCGCGGCTGCTGATGGCATTACCGCCGATATTTTTGGCACCTCGGTCTCGATGCATTATTTGTGGATTGTGTGGGCGCAGGTCATGCTATCCGTATTTACCCGCGACAAGGATGCAAATTGGGGTTTGCGCTGGACGTGGGTGCCAATTGTAGTAGCTGCCGCCTTATTACTGATGGTGCTTTTCCCGGAGCCAAAACCCGTTGAAGTCGTGTCGGACGTAGCCGCGCCAGTCTTGGTCTTGGAATCAACTGAGGGCGATGCGATGATGCCGGCCGAGGAAGATGGTGAAGAAGAGCTGCCGGCCGTTGAACTGACGGATGAACCTGCCGCGGAGCCTACCATTGAACCGACGCCAGAGCCTACCTCTGGACCCACTGCGGAACCGACGGCTGAACCCACGGCACTGCCTGAGCCTGAGCCAACTGTTGAACCGACGCCAGAACCTACTGTCGAACCCACACCAGAGCCCACACTTGAGCCAGTACCGGTATTGACGCCAGATGTGGCCCCCGACTGGACGCTACCCTTGGTTGATAACCCGGATCCGAACGACATTAATGATTGGTTTGACCTACCAGACTTTGCCCAATCGACCTATGCCGAGATGACGGACGAGGGGCGCGAGAGCCTGGCCGAGGATATCAGGTATTACAGCAGCGAGGGGCCGGACCACTGCCAGCTGGATCTTGGGTACACTTGGGATATCTTCCAAGCCCGAATGGAGGCTGAGCACTTGGAATATACTGATTACAAGATTTTGCAGATTGGGTTTGGATTTGGCCCTGACAATGACGGTACTGGCTATGATCTGACGTTTGCTGGTGATTTTGACTATTGGTCGGGCGGGATGGATAACGAGGGGCGCAGCCTGCCGATTCTGAATGGCCAGTGGACACCGCGTGGCGTAGCTATTCACGCTGACTATAATGGTGACACGTTCCAATGCTTCGTGTTCTTTGACGAGAATGGGAACCGCTTGGGTGACGATATTTTTGTCACTATGGACGGCACGATCATTTGGGCCGTTGCGGAGTAAAGGCCCACTAGCACTTTGTATCACGAAAAACGGTCGCTTGTTTGTATAGCGGCCTTTTTCATGCGTTTTTTCAAAAACCTTTGTTGCTTATTGACTTTTTTAAGCATGTGTGCTATAATGGACTTATGCACACTTATGAGTGGTGTGGCAAATTGGCTTCCAACAGGGGCCAAGATTGTTCAAATAGGTTTAACTAGAAGGGAGAAAATCTATGGCAGGAACAAAGAACGGTGGCCTAAAGGCTGCCGCAACCAACAAATTGAAGTACGGTAAAGAGTTTTACGCTCGCATCGGCCAAAAGGGTGGCAAAAACGGTCACACTGGCGGATTCGCTGCGAACCCAGCTCTGGCCCGTATCGCCGGCAAAAAAGGTGGCACAATTAGCCGCCGTGGTCCCAGCAAGAAAACTCTTGCTCGCCTAGCCGCCGAAGCCGCCCAAGACATCCGCAGCATTGACTAGTTTAGCCAAATACTACGGTTGCCTAAGGTAATTGGCAGGGAATAAGCCCCGAAAGGGGCTTATTTTGGTTTTTAAGCATTTGTGATATGATATAAACTATGCAAAATCTAGTAATTGTGGAAAGCCCGGCGAAAGCCAAGACAATCGAGAAGTACCTCGGCAAAGATTGGACAGTGATGAGCAGCGTGGGGCATATCAGGGAGATTCCGGCCAGCGACAAAAATGCGATTGATGTCAAGGATGGTTTCAAAACTAAATACGTGATTGATCCGGAAAAAACTGAGGTTGTGCGCAACTTAGAGGCGGCCGTGAAAAAGGCCAAAGTAGTTTGGCTAGCAACTGATGAAGACCGCGAGGGCGAGGCGATTGCTTGGCACTTGGCCAAGGTGCTAGGGCTGGATCTGCGCAAAACCAACCGGATTGCTTTTCACGAAATTACCAAACCAGCGCTGGAATATGCTGTGGAGCACCCCCGTAAGATTGATATGAACCTGGTTGAAGCCCAACAGGCGCGGCAGATACTGGACAGATTGGTGGGGTTTGAGTTGTCGCCAGTGGTGTGGCGCAAGGTACCGGGCGGTAAGTCTGCTGGTCGGGTGCAAAGTCCAGCGGTGCGGCTGATCGTGGAGCGGGAAAGGGAAATCAAGGGGTTCGATAGCGAGTTTAGCTTTAAGGTTAGCGGGGATTTCTATAGGTCTGGACTGAAGAATACCGAAAAGAACCGTTTTAAGGCGGAGCTGGCTGGTGAACAACCAAAGACTGAGGCAAATGCGCATAGGTTGCTCGAATCATTGAAGGGCCAGCGGCTCAGTGTGGCGGATATTGTGCAAACTCCGGGTTCGCGCAACCCTGGGCCACCGTTTACGACCTCCACTTTGCAGCAAGAGGCCAACTCGCGGTTGGGATTTTCCGCACGCACTACCATGTCGGCCGCCCAAGGGCTTTACCAGGCTGGTCATATCACCTATATGCGAACAGATGCAACGGTGTTGTCTAAACAGGCTTTGGCGGCTTGTGCAGGGTTTATTGAAAAGGCTTATGGCAAGAATTATTCTAAGGTGCGGCAATTTGCCACCAAGTCGGCTTCGGCGCAAGAGGCGCACGAGGCGATTCGGCCAACGCATATCGGCACCGAAAAGGCTGGCAAAAACCAATACGAGCAGAAGTTATATGATTTGATTCGGCGGCGGACATTAGCTTCGCAGATGTCGCCTGCTGCGTTGGAAAAGACGACTGTGACGATTACCTGCGGGTCTTTGCCGAGCTCAGTAAAAAAGGACATCCCGCAGGCCACGGCCGAGGGCGAGTCGGCGCCCACCCGTGACGACGGGTCGGGCGAACGACGTCCCTTTTGTCGGAGACTCGGCAAAGACCCTGACGATAGTCCAGTCTTCGAAGCCAAAGGGGAGATCATCATATTTGACGGATTCCTGAAAGTCTATGGGGCATTTAAGCAGAACGAGCTGCCAAAGCTGAGCGCGGGCGACGAACTGGCCGCGAGCGAGATTATAGCTCGGCAAACCTTTGCCAATCCACCAGCCCGCTACACAGAGGGTAGCTTGGTGAAGAAGCTAGAAAGCTTGGGAATTGGCCGCCCCAGCACTTACGCCACGATTTTGAACACAATTCAGACCCGAGGCTATGTCAAAAAAGGCGAATCCGAAGGCCGCGACAGAGAAGTGATTGAGCTAAAACTTGATAATGGTCAAAACCTAACCCGGGAAGTTCAAACCGAAAAAACTGGTAGCGACCGGGGCAAACTAGTGCCCGACCCGGTGGGCGAGATTCTCAGCGACTTTTTGCACGATTACTTCACGCAAGTGGTTGATTACGGCTTCACTGCGGATGTCGAAAAAGACTTTGACTCCATCGCCCAGGGCGAAAAAGAGCGAAATAAGATGCTGGAAGACTTCTATAAGCCGTTCCATCAGCTGATTGAGGGCTCGGACAAGATCGACCGGGCAAAAGTGGGCAAGGCTCGGCTGATTGGCAAAGACCCGAAAACCGGCAAGGACGTGATTGCCAGAATCGGCCGATATGGGCCAATGCTCCAGTTAGGCGAGGCAGGGCCAGCAGAAGCTTCAGGGAAATCGGCCAAAACCAAGAAAAAGTCCGAAAAACCAGCCGATAAACCGCGTTTTGCACCCTTGCCTGATGGCGAAACCATGGAAAGCGTAACGCTGGCGCAAGCACTGGAAATGTTCAAACTACCCAGAACGCTGGGCCAAACAGATGCTGGTAGGGACATCAAGGTGAATATTGGCCGGTTTGGGCCGTATGTCCAGGTGGATAAAACTTACGCCAGCATTAAGCCACCCCTGACGCCGTTTGATATTACCTTGGAGCAAGCGCGCGAGCTGTATGCGGCAAAGCTAAAAGCTGATGCCGAAAAACACATCGCGGAGTTCCCCGGAAGTGGAATCAAAGTCCTGAATGGCCCATACGGAGCTTATGTGACGGATGGCAAGAAGAATGTGCGGGTACCGAAAGAAACTGACCCAAAAAAACTAACAGAAGACGCAGCCAAAAAGCTGATTGACGAAGCCCCAGATAGGCCACGCCGTGGTCCGCGCCGCTTTGCAAAAAAGAAAGCCCGCTCTGTCGCCAAGAGGACGACCAGAAAAGCCTCGAAAAAAGTCAAAAAACCTTGATAAATACTATTGACACCCACAAAAACGTGCTATAATAGCACCAGAAACAAGTCGTGCAGAAAAGGTCTGCACCTGTTGACAATAAGGTGGGCGTGTGTTATACTAGTGTTCAGACTAGATAATTATTAACAATCAATCCAAGGGGAACAAGGAGGCATTGGGAGAAAAAATGAACGAAACAGCAGAGGCCAAGAACAGAGAGATTATCAAAAATGCGGTGGCTGGTATTTTGGATTTCACTGAAATGGAGCGAGAAAAAGATATTATGCGCGGGCGATTCGGGCTCGACCGCAAACATGAGACATTGGAAAAGATTGGGATTTCTTTGGATATTACTAGGGAGCGCGTCCGACAGCTGGAAAAAGCAATCACCGCTCATCTGCGGGTGGCCGCCGAAAACGGCAATATCAAGCCTCTCACCCAAGCAGAAAAGCTGATAATTCGCAACTTGACGGAGCAGGGCAGAATATCGCGCACTGACGAATTAGCTGAAAAGATTTTCGGAAAAAGCACAAGCGAATTTGACATCAATGACCTAACATTTATTGGTACCATTAGCGAAAACTTGGCCATCTTGGAAGAAGATGACAGGCATCACGCGGCGATCAGCATCGCCGACTACGGTTCCCCCAAGGATATTAAACAAAAAGTGGCGGAAATCGCCGACAAGATAAAAGAGCACGGTGAACCAATTTCCCTAGCCGACCTGGACGAGAAACTAACATATGAACATCCGACGCATGTGCGGGCCATGGCTAGCATCAGCAAGAGTCTGGCAGCGATGGGCGAGATGTGGGGCCTGCATTCTTGGCCAGCCGTCAATCCGCGCAACATTCGCGACAAGATTTTTGTAGTTTTGGAGAGCAAAAAAGAGCCGATGCATTTTATGGATATTGCCAAAGCGATTTCTAGCGGCGGTTTTCACCGTAGCAACGTGACACCACAAGCTATTCACAACGAGTTGATAAAGGAGCCGAGGTTTATTCTAATTGGCCGAGGGATTTATGCTATCGATACTTGGGGATACGATTCCGGCACGGTGACGGAAGTTATAAAAAAATTGCTCAAAAAGGCTGGGCGACCGGTGTCGCGCGACGAAATCGTGCATACGGTCCTGCACCAGCGCCGGGTCAAAGCCACGACAATCTTGCTTAATCTGAACTCGCAGCCGCAATTCTTTAAGCGGGTGCCCAAGACCGACACTTATATCTTGGCGCCTGGCGTTGAAATCGACCAAAGTGGCCGCTTCAAGCCCCGCCGAGCCGAGCAGGGAACTGGGAAGAAGGCTGTTGCCGACAAGCCAGCAAAAGCCAGCGCTAAACACCCGAAAAAATAGGGGGTTGGCAGTCGTGGAAAAACCGCCTAGCGTAAAGCTAGGCGGTTGCCTCGTGTTTTACATCTATTTATCGCTCGGCAGAGGGAATTTAAGGGCGAATTCGCGGACTTCTGCTTGGAGCTGGGCAAGATAGGTTGGGTTTTCGCGGTTCTGGACAGCACTGGCCATCCAGCTAGCGATTTGCGCCATATGCGTTTCCTTGAGGCCACGAGTGGTGATGGCTGGGGTGCCAAGGCGAATGCCAGAGGGCGTGGCGCGGGGCAATGGGTCGTCTGGGATGGAATTGGCATTGAGGTTCAGGTTGACTTTGTCGAGCGTCCGTTCAACCTCCTTGCCGTTGATACCAAAAGAAGCGTGAGTGTCGGCCAAGATCAGATGATTGGATGTGCCGCCAGTAATTAACTTGAACCCGCGACTTTGGAGCTCTTGGGCCAAGGCGGCGGCGTTTTTGACGATCTGGGCGGCGTGGTCTTTGAAATCGGGTTGCAGGGCCTCGCCAAAGGCTACGGCTTTGGCGGCGATGGTATTCATGAGCGGACCGCCCTGAGTGCCGGGGAATACGGCGCGATCAATCAGGGTAGGGATGTTTTCCAGAGTTTTTTCCGGCTTTTTGAGTGGATTGCCGACTTTGCCCTTGCTAAGAATCAAGCCGCCACGGGGGCCGCGCAGAGTTTTATGGGTGGTGGTAGTGATGACGTGGAAGCCGAAATCAAAGGGGTTGGGCGCTACGCCGCCAGCGATTAGCCCGGCAATATGGGCCATGTCGGCCATCAGCAGGCAGCCGGGGATTTTTTGGCCGATGGCAGCAAACTTGGCGTAGTCTAGCTCCCGCGGGTAGGCGGAAAAGCCGGCCAGGATGATTTTGGGCTGCACTTCTAACGCGGTTTTTTCTAATTCGGCATAGTCAATCTCGCCGGTTTCGACGTTTTTGATTTTGTACGGCACAAAGTTGTAGATTTGGGCCGAATGGGTGACTTTGGCGCCGTGAGTCAGGTGTCCGCCGTGACTGAGGTCCATGGCTAATACGGTGTCGCCAGGGTTGAGCCAAGCGACGTAGACTGCCATATTGGCGCTGGCGCCGCTGTGGGGTTGGACGTTGGCATGGTCGGCTGCGAATAGTTGTTTGGCCCGGTCGATGGCCAGTTGCTCGACTTGGTCGGTGTATTCTTGGCCTCCGTAATAGCGCTTGCCGGGATAGCCTTCGGAGTATTTATTTGTGAATACGGAGCCCAAAGCCTGCAAAACCGCCCTGGAAACGTAGTTTTCGCTGGGGATTAGCTCAAGGCCTTCTCTTTGGCGGGTTTCTTCGGATTTGATTAGGTCGAATACTTGGTCGTTCATGGGTCTATTATATCATCTCGAAGGCAATTTGCGAATGTGGCGCCTATCCGGCGGCAGAGAGGGGGGCTTTCTTTTTTTGCGGGAAAATGATAGAATTGATTAAGTGAAAGGCAAGAACAGGTAATGACGTTTTTACAGATTATTGGCAGTCCGTTTGTGTGGGTTCCGATTGCGGGACTTTTGGCGTTTCTGGCGTGGTTAAACTTCCGCAAGCGCAAGGAGAGCTTTGGCGCCATCCCATACGAAGATGGGGTTTTGCTGGAGCTGGAGATTCCGCGGACTAACGACAAAAAGGAGCTGGCGGCCGAGCAGATGTTTGCCAGCCTGCACGGCATTTTGCGCGACAGCGAAGAGGCAAAAGCGACTGCGGTGCAGGAGTATATTAGCTTTGAGATAGCTTATGTAAAGGGGCGAATTAAGTTCTTTGTTTGGACGCCGAAGATTCTCAAAAACTTCGTGGAGAGCCAGATTTATTCACAATATCCGACGGTGCAGATTCACCCGGCGGAAGATGATTACTCTAGCCACGTTAGCGACTTAGCCGTGAGCTACGAAAACGACCTGGTGTTAACAGATAGCGAGTTTTTACCGATTCGCACGTTCGAGAGCTTTGATGTGGACCCGTTGGCCGGTATTACAGGGGTGATGGCAAAGTTGAATAGCAACGGCGATGGCAGAGAAGAGATGTGGGTGCAGATTTTGGTACGCCCGATTGCCGACAGTTGGCACAAAAAAGCCGCTGCTTGGGTCAAGAATGTCAAAAAAGGCGTCAAGCCCGGGTTCAGCCCGGATACGAAATGGTGGAAACAAACCCTGTTTTCGCTGTGGAAACCGCCGGAGGCTGGCGACAAGGACAAGGTGGCGGAGGTTTCTGACCGCGATAAAAATAGGATTACAAAGGCCGAGGAAAAGGCGACAAAGCTGGGATACCAGGTGAAAATCCGCTTGGTTTACGCCGGGCCGGATCAAGAACAGGCCCGACTCAATATGCAGGCGTTGGTGGGTACGTTTAAGCAATATAACAGCACTAATTTGAACGGCTTTAAGCCGAGCGGGGCGTCGTTTGAGGCTAGCAAAGTGAATGAGTATCACGAACGTTCGTTTGGCGACAAGGGCTTTATTCTAAACATTTCGGAGTTGGCTTCGCTATATCACCTGCCACACACTAGTGTGGAGACCCCGAATGTGGCCTGGGCCACCAGCAAGACTGC
>DBCV01000061.1 GCA_002293245.1 Candidatus Saccharibacteria bacterium UBA949
GTGGCCGCCATTCCCGAGGGGCTGGCCGCCGTGGTTACCATTGTGCTGGCGCTGGGCGTACAGCGCATGGTCAAGCACAACGCCATCATCCGCAAGCTGCCCGCCGTTGAGACACTGGGCTGCGCCGGGGTGATCTGCTCCGACAAAACCGGCACCCTCACCGAAAACCAACTCAGCGTCAAACAAACCTGGCCCTTCAAAGATTCCACCGACCTCATCAAAATCCTAGCCTCCGCAGCCCTCCCCGAAGGCATCTCCACCGACCCCCTAGACTTAAGCATCATCCGTCACCTAAAAGCGCAGGGAAGACTCGACCTCATCCCCAACGAATCCGCCCAAGTAGACCCAGCCAAATCCTTCGCCTTCGACACCGACCTAAAAATCTCCGGCAACCTCTACGCCAAAAACAAACTCATCATCAAAGGCGCCCCCGAACAAGTCATCTCCCGCTGCAACCTATCCGCCGATAGCCGCCAAACCATCCAAACAGCCATGCTCCGCATGACATCAAAAGGCCACCGCGTCCTAGCCCTAGCCACAGCAAACCTCCCCACCACCATAAACGAACTCACCAACATCAAAAAAGACCAAAAGTTCACCTTCCTAGGCCTCTTCTCAGTAGCCGACTCCCTCCGCCCCGAAGCCCCCCCAGCCATAACAGAAGCCCTCCGAGCCGGCGTCAAAGTCACCATGATCACCGGCGACCACTGGCAAACCGCCTACGAAATTAGCAAAGAACTCAACCTAGTTAAAGACGAAACAGCTGTCTACGATTGTTCAAAGATAGACAATATCACCGACGAAGATCTAGCCAATATTGTTCGCAAAACTACCATCTTTGCTCGGGTCACCCCGGAAGACAAATATCGCATTTTGAATATCCTCAAGCAAACTGAGGTTGTTGCCATGACCGGCGATGGGGTCAACGATGTGCCAGCCCTCGCTAATGCTCATGTCGGTATCGCCATGGGCGATAGTCCATCAATAGTCAAAGACGCTGGCGGAATTATTCTCCTTGATAACAACTTCAAAAACATCGTCGTCGCCATGCAAGAGGGGCGTACCATTATCACCAATATCCGGCGCATGCTATCCTATCTACTTGCCACCAACGCTGGTGAAGTAATTGCGACCATCGGCGCACTCCTGCTCGGGAGTGGCCAAATCCTATATCCGATCCAAATCCTTTGGATCAACCTCGTCACCGATTCCCTCATGGTCATACCCATTGGCCTTGAACCACCAGAAGACCACTACCTCAGGCAAAAACCCGAGCCAAAAAACTCTCCAATACTCGACTCCATCCTCATTTCCCGTATGATAATAATCGCCATTACGATGGGCGCTCTGACACTCTGCTTCTTTTTCTTTTTTCAAAACTCCCTCACTCGCGATCAAGCCAACACTCTAGCGTTTCACGCTCTCGTCGTCATGCAATGGGCCAATGCCTTCAACGTCCGCGGCAATCATGACAGCCTTCTTCGTCGTCTCCGCACCCCAAACTGGGCCTTTGTGGCCATGTTAGCCGTGGCAATTATCCTGCAGATCCTCACACTCGCCAGTCCACTCGGATCGCTCATCCACACAGTACCCGTACCTATAACGCCAATAATTACCGTATCCTTAATCTCGTTCTTCACGCCAATCGTCATTGTAGAAATCCATAAGCTTACTATAAAACGCAAGAAGTAGTAATAAACCAAATTGCTCCCGGCGAGGTATTTTAGTTATACCAATTTAGGCTCTATCGGTCAACCCGTGCTAATATATTGTAAATGCATACTTACAAAAAAATCGCTATTTTATGTGCGACACTAGCCCTGTCTAGCTTTGTAGTATATAAAATAAACACCACGGGTGAGGAAATCCAAGTTATTCAAAAATATCAAGCGCCCGCCAGCGAACTCCTTTTAGAGCTGCCAGAAAAAAGCGCCGTTAGCATGGGCGGCGTGCTTCTTGGAAAACCGCCAGACACGCAACCATCTCCTACTGCCAGCACAGCCAAAATGATCCTCGCCCTCATGATTCGCGAGCAAAAACCCTTTCCGGAAAACGAAGTAGGCGAAACGCTTCAAGTTAATCAGGCAACAACCGTTCTCCACGAGCAATGCATGGAAAATGGCGGTTCCTGTTCACCCGTCGAACCACACGGCGAGTTCAGCGAATATGACGCACTCGCCACAACCCTGATTATTTCCAGTAATAACATGGCTGACACGCTCGCCGTCTGGGCCTTCGGCTCGCTAGAAAACTACCAAACCTATGCCAACCAAAAACTAAAAAGCTGGGGGATACTAAACACTTTCGTTGGCCCTGACGCCAGTGGTTTTGACCCAGCCACAACCTCCACCCCCAGCGATCTGGTGAAAATCGGCGAAAAATTCATGGAAGACCCCGTTCTACGCAAAATCGTCTTTGCCGAAGAAATCTCTGTCGCTATGGTTGGTCCGCTCATCAACCTAAACCGCTTTGTGTCAAGTGACGGTACCGTCAGTATCAAAACCGGTTGGATTGGCGAAACTAGCGGATATAATCTGGTAGCAGCGTCCGAACACCTTGGTGAACAAATCGTCGTAGCCGTCATGGCTCGACCCACCCGCATCGATGCAACTATCGATGCCCTTACAATTCTAGAAAAAACCAAGGAGTCCATTTCGTCACATACAATAGTTTCAGCCGACCAAGAAATCGGCCAACTCAATACTTGGTGGACTGAAAGCATCCCGATAGTCGCCGAAGCAGATCTCGAGGTGGTCAACAAGGGCACGTTTGAAGTCTGGCAGTCTGAAATCGAAATCGCTGCATCCCCTGGCCAACCCGTAGGCTCAGTAGGTCACCTAATTTTCACCTCGCCAATCACTAACAAACAACACAGAATTCCAGCCAAGATCCAGCTACCTATACCAAAACCCAGCCTATGGGAAAAACTAACCAAGTAAGTGTTTACATCTCGCCACAACCTGTGTTATCATTACTCCAATATGCAAATCAGAAAAGCTATCATTCCAGTTGCAGGCTGGGGAACCCGCCGCCTGCCTATCACCAAAGCTATCGAAAAATCTATGTTGCCAGTCGGCAACCGCCCTATTGTCGATTTCGCAGTGGAAGATTGTATTCTGGCTGGCATTAAGGAAATTATCTTTGTCATCACAAAAACCGGCAAAGAATCACAAATCCAGTCTTATTACGAAAAAAACACCAAGCTTGAAGAATTCCTCCTAGCGCGCGGCGCAAACGAGAAACTAGCAAAACTCAAAACTGCACCCGAGGACATCCACTTCTCCTACGTCGAACAAGACGCCAACGATAAATACGGTACCGCAGTCCCAGTTGCCCTCGCAGTGAAACAACTTGGCCTTAGTGAATCCGTCGCCTTCTGCAATGGCGACGATTTTTTCTACGGCAGTAAGGATGGCTCGGAAGAAAAGAACTTGATCTCTGCCCTCCAAAGCGCAGACGAGTCTGCCATGATTGGCGTCCCCACCTCCAAAGAAGACATCGTCAAACATGGCCTGGGCATGATTGAAAGCGACCAAGATGGATTCATGACTAACCTAACCGAAAAACCAGAACTCGAACAAATCACCAGCAACCTCGCATCCGTTAACCGTTTCATTCTTTCCAAAGATTTATTAACAGAAATAGTTAGCTATGTCGACAGCAACGCCTTCACCGCCACCGACCAAGAGTATATGATTACCGACCCAGTCCTCGACTTCGTCCGAAACGGCGGCAAGGTGCGTGTGGTTCCCGCCACTGGTCAGTTCATGGACTGCGGCTCCACCGAAGGCTGGCTCAGGGCTAATAATATCGTCAATAATTAATAAGCTCCGCCCTTAAATCTCGACTAAGCTATCAACGGAATCTCCAATCTCAACCTTCACTTCGTTAAGCCCATCGATTGTCGCCCTCAAAAAACTCTTATTATTTATGTCTCCATTTAGTATGAGAGAGAGATCATACATAAAACCATCTCGGTCCTGAGCGATACTCATTTTAACTTCTTGGATAGTTAATGACTTTATTATTTCCGGGTCGTCTCTTCTCTCCCGATTCAATTCAGCATAATAACTTAATGCCTTGGTCTGCACAGTTATAACATCCGCTCTATCCATCCCAATCGCAAGCATCTTCTCTGTTCCTGAAACATTATAGACAATGTTATCGCCAATTCCATCCGCCCCAGGCTGAAAACGCCTATCTTCGTACAGTCCGATAAATACTACCGCAACCAAACTCGCCAACACGATCAAAACACCAAACACCGCAATCACCTTCCCCCCTGTCGTCAACGATTGCCAGTTCCTTCTCAATCCATCCATATCGACTACCCCCCTAACCACGAAAAATGCATCGGGTCCTTTACTCTACTGAAGTCACCGCCCCAACTAAATCCATGGTTCTTCCAGATCTGCACAACTTCCGGCGTCACAGAATACTCGTCAATCCCCGGATACGCCGAAGCCGCACCGTTCGGATTGGACACCACGTTTATGTCGCATGCTACACCGAACGAATGCTGAGATAGGTTGCCTGGGCTGTTCACATTTTGCCGCCAGTTATAACAACCCTCACCGCCATCCGTCTTTATCGGAAAACCGATTGCCTTCATCTCACTAAACACTGCCCTAAACTCGTCCGCTAAATTCTTATGAATAGTTATATTCCAACCATCATCATTCCCAAGTATCGGAACATTTATAGTGACTAAATACCCTCCCATTTGGCTTGCGCTACTTGGCAATCCATCTGGGAATATCGTTGCTACTTTTCCGCTTGTATCAACCACATTACCCGTTTGATTACATACTTCATTCTCGGCCACCGAATACTGCTCGTAATAACGATTAGCCTGATCTATTCTTTCCTGAAGCATCGCGGGAGTATCGTTCGATCTTTCCACCAAGTCATGGAATAGTAATGTGGAGCCATTACCTACTTGCGAACCAGCTTTGTCAGAATTATAACCTGGATTATTGCTTGCAATCGCTGTATTGCCTTCAATCTTCGTTTCCGCATTCAATTGCTCCTGCCAAGTCATTCCGCCACGCTCGCCATCCCACAACCAGTTTAACTCTAATAACAAAGCCTGGTCGGCCTGGCTTAAATCTGGAGTGGCCACACCGTTTTCTTTCAAATAGTTTATCACATTGCGCCGCCTCCACGATACGCCACTATTACCCTCAGTATTTGTCCACTGAATCAAACCAAACCCAACCCCCATTAGATCAGGGTCCCAAGAAGTGCTACCACTCTCGCCAACATACGGGTTAAGACCCGACTCTTCAAAAAGATTCCCCATCACTCCAGCCGTCGCCACCTGTGTCAAACCCCGCGCCCTCAAGTAATTCCAAATCTTTCCCGCGTTATCTGCTCCCACAAGCGAAGTTGGAGCCGCCGCACCCAAATCTCCGCCACCCCCAGGATAGCAAGGATTAAATGAGCCACTACCGGAACCTCCTGAACCGCCACTTCCTCCGCCTGATTCGCACTCAACCGGCAGGTAGAACATAATATCACTGTCGGAATAGTATTGATAATCAAAACAATCCGCTGCAAGAACGTTTTGTTTGGGATAGTATGCCGCAAAACCGCCAACAATAAACCCGATCACCGAAGTTAATAGTCCGAGTCGCTTTTTCATATTAACCATTTCCAATCAAGTTATTAACATCCATATTATCCTGCACTCGGTTATCAATCAAAAACGTTGAGTAAAGATACTTCACTGCATCTGTTATTCCAGTACTTCTCTCAAAATCGTCCTTTTCCTTGCTCGTGTGAGCTGGGTTATAAACGCACGCATACTTCACCTCAAATCCGCCGTCTTCGTTCAACAAAGCAATTGCATCTTTAGTGTCAAGATAAGGACACATTCTCCGGAATACTGAAATCCTCGTCTCTCCGCCATCCTTCTCTGGGTCTCTCGGATTCAATAGACTATCAATACCTGGCGTCTTTATATCGTCATAACCCGCCATCCCTATCACCGCTCCGATATTTACCATCCCTTTACTCTTATCGATGTATGCACGATCTTCTTCGGTCGCCCACTCATCTGTCCATTGAGTACTAACCCAGGGGTTCATCATCCCTTGCGAATCCAAGACAAGGTTGCCATCCGCATCCTTTTCGTAATCTTCACTCTTCTTACACCTAGTCCACCCGCTCATGCGCGGGTTATTGCTCCAGCAATATATCTTCTGGTTATGGTCGCCAACTTGCTCATCTACACACCACGTCTGCTGTCCATCCTTATCGTAGCATTTCAATGTTTCAATCGCCGGACCTCCATCGCTGCCCGCCTTGATATACCCATCTTGATCGGTAAACGCCTCAAATTCTTTATATAAGTCTTCAATCACATATTCGTTATCCAAGTTTGACATATTTCCATAAATCGGATTACAAAACGGGTCCGTGGCGACACCCGCATATTCATACGCGTCATCCTTGCAGGCGTTCAAATTATACTGAAACTTGGTAAAATCATAGGCGCTGGCCGACGGCGAAACCGCCGCAAAGCTTCTCCGCCCGATCGTACCCAGCGATGTAAACACACTTCCTAGCGAACCCAGCCTAATACTAGCCAGCTGCGGCGCTATATTCGAAACGATCGAACCCAAAAACGTGTTCTTACTACTCACATCATACCATGGCCTACCCAATCTATCCTCTTCGGCTTTTAGTGCCAGATACTGTTGTCTTTCCAGATACTGCGCGGTCGCTTCTTGCTTACCTAAAGCTACACATCCGCCACCCCTACATGCCAATCCCATCCCGGCACCGGCACCAATTATCATTGCGTTTGTAAAGTCCTGCCCTTGTATATCCGTTCCGATAATATCACCCCAAACTGCTGCTGCTGCCGCTCCGAACAACCCACCGAGCAGAGCGCCTATCGCTACCCTTATACCGATATTTCTTAATACATTGGCGCCCAACACAGCGGCACTTGTTCCACCAGATAGAACTAACAAAACTGCCGTTAACGCTAGGCTCGCCAGTATATACCCCCAGCTATTCGTAACCCTACATAAGTTAGACAACGCGCCCAAGGTGGTCGCAGCAGCCGCCAACAACAAGCCGCCCAGCCCAAAGGATTGTATAGTTTGTATTATTCCACCACCCGGAATATAATTTCTTGCACTGCCATCGTGATATTCAACCGGATCATCAAACTGCAACCATCTAAATGCCTGCGATTCTGTACCAGTCGCCACAATTTGGTTTGGAATGACATTGCCATTTTCGTCCACTTCTCCACTCGATACCGGGTTGCCATTGATATCTATCTGGTCGTGGCTTGAGCTAGCCGTCACGCTATTCATCAACTCCGAAACATCTCTGGCGTCCGCTTCACCACCCTTCACCGAATCCATTACTGAAAGAGTTAGCATAGCAAAAGCTGCCAATTGCCCTATAATCCTCACCTTTTTATTATTCACAAAACCTACCGCACTTGAATATGCCATACAAGTCCAATCCGCCGCATCGTCAAAAGTATCAAACACTCCAAACGCTCGCGCTGCACTCTTTATACTAGCGGTCCCATCAACCGCCCCTCTGGCNNACATCTCCGACTCTCCCGCCAGCACCTTGGCTAACGGAACTTGAAACATTACCAGTTTCCGGATCTACATCAATTCTCCCCTCCTCTACATTCGCTAAACGTCCACCATCTCCATTTCCGATCGGGTCGCCATTCGCATCAACTCTTGTTCTATCGATTGCCTCATCCATATTATCAATATCCACTAATCCCCTAGTCCCATGATTAAAAACATCCCAATCAAACAGCCCTTTGAAGAACCTTGACACTCCATCAGCCATATTAGCCACCAGCGGGTGATAAACTCGATTTATTCCTCTGCGTATTTTTGGATTCGTTAATAATGAGCTATTAAAATCTCCTGCTCTGATGATATTATCCGAGTCCACCACGCCGTCAATCACGTTCACTCCATCCGCAATCCCAGTAAGCCGATTCTTGCCCTCAAACCGCCCCTCGATATAAGTCCTTCCACTCCCATCCGGTTCGTCAACGAAAAACCGCCGGTTGCCACCATCATCCGTCTCGTACTGCACTCTAACCGGATCATCAAATCCATTGCGCGAAACAAACAGTTCAATATCATTATTTACATACCTGTTCGCCGTACTCTGTTTCATATTTCGATAGCGATTCGTAAACTTGGTAGTCGCCTCACCCGTTAGCTTCTTATTGTTTATCAAGTTTTTTCGCCTGTCAGACGTAAATCCGCTCGGGTCAGTGTCCTTTACTAGCTGCAAAATATTCCCGACCAACGTTGTCGGCCCAAACAAGAAAACCCCTCCAAACACCAGCAATACTAATCCGGCAATCACTCCCCCAATTGGCGCCGCCTTCCGAAGAGTGCTTTTTTGCGCCTTTGCGCTACCTTTTCCCTTTGTTCGTCCTTCTCGGACTTGCCCGGTCACGTTCACTTTTGGTATCTCGCCCGGATTTTCTTCTGCGTTCCGCACCCTGCTCAACGCAACGCTATCCGAACCAATCCTGCTAGACTCACCTGCCGAATCTAATTCCGCCTGCCTGAGTTGCCTTGCCGTTTGGAATTCTTCCGGGCTTACAATATCCCCCTGTCTATCGTCACCACCTCGTGCATGTGGTTGAGATGCATGTGGTTGAGAATATGGCTCGTCGCTATCCAAAGCCAACGCAGACGAACCATCGGTCTGCGTCCGCCTTGCTTCCGCACTAAAATCTGGTTTTATCGTCCGACTACCAAAGTATGACCGCTTCTGCTCATCATCCATATACATCATATTATAGCATGTGGAGCGCATTGAAATCAACGCTCAAAAATGCTACAATACCCCCATGTCTACACTCACAAAAGCAAAAAGTAAGTACCGTTACTCCGCAATTCTTCTCCGCGAACTCGTGATTACCGATTTCAAGCTCCGCTACCAGAGCTCCGCTCTCGGCTATGTCTGGAGTTTACTACGCCCGCTATTTCTCTTTGCAATTATGTATGTTGTTTTTTCTTACTTTCTTAAAGTCGGCGACGCAGTGCCATACTACCCAGTTTATCTATTGGTTGGCATTGTCCTCTGGAATTACTTCTCCGAAATCGTCAATCAATGTATATCTTCCATCGTCAATCGTGGTCCGCTAATCCGCAAAATTAATTTTCCAAAATACGTTATTGTCCTCTCCTGTGTCATTTCCGCGACCATCAATTTCTTCATCAATTTTCTTGTAATTATTGTCTTCATGGTCATCCTTCGTGTGCCGCTTACGGCCAATGCCCTTCTGGCGCCTCTATTCTTCTTAGAGCTCCTTGCTTTCGCCATCGGTGTGGGCTTCTTACTTTCCGCAATCTATGTAAAGCTTCGCGATATCGCATACATCTGGGAGATCGCTATGCAAGCTTTGTTCTACGCAGTGCCGATCGTTTACCCTCTCTCTTTTGTGGCCGACAAATGGGTTCTGGTTGCCCAGGTCATGGTCATCAATCCCATAGCACACGCCATCCAAGGTTTTCGCCACGCCCTCGTCACTCCCGAAACTCAAACTCTAACCTCGCTATTCAGTGAAAACACCTGGATCAACCTCATTCCTATAGCAATAGTTATTCTTACGCTCATCATATCTATCACCTATTTCCGCTCTCAATCCCAAAAATTCGCCGAGAATATCTAAAAAACTATTGCAAAAACAAAACCTGTGCTATACTGATATCATGAAAACAACCGTCAAAGTAGCCATTATCGAAGACGACCCAATGATTCATCAGATGTATCGAATGAAATTTGAATTCGCTGGCTATGAAGTTCAGGTCGCAGAAAATGGCGACGACGGCATCAAACTAGTCAAGGTCATGAGTCCGGATATTATTCTGCTGGACATCAATATGCCAAACGTTAAGGGCGACGCCGCGCTACTTGAAATCCGCAAACATTCCTGGGGCAAAGAAGTCCCGGTTCTCATTCTCACCAACGTCAATCAGCAAGATTCACGCATCAAAACCGACGAGGACGAAAACATCGCAGGCTATGTTCTCAAAGCCGAGTTCACACCCCGCCAAGTCGTCGAGCTAGTAGATAAAACTCTCAAAAAATACGGCAAGAT
>DBCV01000025.1 GCA_002293245.1 Candidatus Saccharibacteria bacterium UBA949
GGGTAGCAGGACTCGAACCTACGAATGGCGGAATCAAAACCCGCAGTCTTACCACTTGACGATACCCCAGTGGAGAGGTAAATATAGAAATTTTTTTAAAAATTGTCAAGTTTTTTTGAAAATTTTCGCTCACTTCTCCAAGCCTTCGCTAGCTTCTCCTCGGCTCACCGTCCTTCGGACAACCCTTCGGGTTCAGGTGAGCTTACGGAGAACTAGACTACGGCTTTTGGAAATGCTGTAGATTAAGAAGAGGGAGAGGGATTCGAACCCTCGTTACGTGAGTAAACACGCTTTCCAAGCGTGCGCCTTCAGCCACTCGGCCATCTCTCCTCGTTGTATTTTTTGCCTATTATCATTATAACATGGTGCCGAAAAAATCTTCCCAAAAACCTCTTGCGCAAAGTCTTGATTTATGCTTAAATAGAAGAAATGGGGACGGACGACAGAAAAACAATCATTGAGCTGCGAGATATTGATAAACGATACGGTGTGGGCGACGCGGAAATGTATGCCCTCCGCGATTTCTCACTGGAAATCGAACGGGGCGAGTTTGTCATGATTATGGGCCCGAGCGGCTGTGGCAAAACCACCCTGCTCAATATCATCGGACTACTCGACAGAGCCACAAGCGGTGAATACCGGCTGAACGGCCGCAACGTAGAGCGGCTCAGCCGAGCGCGCGAATCAAAACTCCGCGCCACCCAAATCGGCTTTATTTTCCAAAATTTCAACCTCGTACCCAATTTAACTTTGATCGAAAATGTTGCCCTGCCGCTGGTTTATTCCGGTACAGGTGAAACCAAACGGCTGCGCATGGCTAGTGCCGCGCTCGACAAATTCCACCTAGCCCGGCGCGAGTACTACATGCCCATGCAGCTTTCTGGCGGCCAACAGCAACGCGTGGCCATTGCCAGAAGCCTGGTTGCCAATCCATCCATTATCCTCGCCGACGAACCGACCGGCAATCTCGACTCCAAGTCCGCACATATCGTCATGGAGGAGCTGCGCAGTATCAACGAAGCTGGCAATACAATCATTATGGTCACCCACAACGCCGCGCTCACAACTTACGCCACTCGCATCATCCACATGCTCGATGGCGAAATCGATCAAGACATCCAGACCACCGACGTCAGCAGTCGCGTTCGCGTCCGCATCGTAAACAAAATCGTCGGCGAAGATACCGACATAGACAAATCCAAGCAGAGTAAAAGCAAGGCCAACGGCAAACGCCTACGCGGGCGATACCGCAAAAACACCAAGCCTAATGCGACCGAGGCTGCCAGTACGGCAAAAAAAGGAGTCAAAAAATGAGCTGGCTAATGCGTACGCATTTCAAAACCGCCACGGACTTTATTAAGAAAAACCGCATGCGTTCAGTATTGACCGTCCTAGGCATCACCATCGGCGTTGCCAGTATCACTTTAATTCTCACCCTTGCCGGCGGCGTCCGCCGTACACTGGGCGAACAAGTAGAAACGAGCGTCGAAACTGGCGGGCTAATTGTGCTGCGGCCAAAGCCACTAGACTCTGGCAGCCTCACAGACATTTTCACTACCGCAACTCTGCAAGGCGGCTTTGGCCGCAGCAGCCTCCGGCAAAGCGATGTGGACACCATAAACGAGCTCAAACTCGATGAAGGCTCACTCAAAGCCGCGCCGCTAATTATCGACGAAACCATCGTCGGCAGCTCCGGCGGCGACCAAGTCGCCGCCGACAAAGTGACCGGCCCCACTCCCAACAAAATCACCAACGACAAGTTCGCCGCCAACGTCATCTCCACTACCGAGAATCTGCAACATATTCTCGACCTACAAATCCTCGAGGGAGACTTTCTAGCCTCTCCCCGCCCAGCATCCGTCACCATCGGCCACGACACCGCCATGCGCCTCTTCAATACCACCGAAGCCATCGGCAAGAGCGTTTTCCTGCGCGGCCGCAGCCTACTTGTCACCTGCGTGCTGGGCAAAATCGACCAACCAATCAATTTCAACAACGTCAACCTTGACGACTCCATCTTCCTAACCGTGCCCACATACGAAAGTCTTTTCGGCTCGGCCGAAATCCAGCAAATCAACGTCAAGGCCGACCGGACTGCAGCCCCCAACCCCGCAGCCACCCAAAAACTCGCCGACCGTATCAAAAAAGTTCTCCTCCCCGGCCATTACAACGAGGAGAGCTTCGAAGTCCTCACCGGCACCGAGGTCCTCAAATCCACCAACGATTTCCTCGAAGGCATCTCTACAGCTATGTCAATCGTCGCCGCTGTTTCACTACTTGTTGGCGGTATCGGCATTATGAACATCATGCTTGTCAGCGTCAGCGAACGCACCCGCGAAATAGGCATCCGAAAAGCTGTCGGCGCCTCCAATCGCCACATTATGCTGCAGTTCATGTTTGAATCACTCGTCCTCTCCCTCATTGGCGGCATCATCGGCTTCTTGCTCGGCTGGGCAGCATCCTGGCTAGTTATTTTCTGGACACCGTTCCAGCCAGTCATGACCTGGCAAATCGCCGGCCAAATGCTCGCTGCTAGCGCCATCGTTGGCACCATCTTCGGCATGTACCCGGCTCTCAAAGCCTCCCGCAAAAACCCCATCGAATCCCTGCGCTATTACAGGTAAAACATCTGAACCACCCACACTTTTCAA
>DBCV01000039.1:0-236 GCA_002293245.1 Candidatus Saccharibacteria bacterium UBA949
GCCATCCAGGGCTTCTCGGGCGTCGATGTGAAGGGCGCAGCAGAGGGCGAAGAGGGAAAATAGACAATCTCCTAATTCGTCCTTGATGTCGCTTGTGGGGGTATAGGTTTTTTTGCCGTAGTCGGTGGCCCTGACGATCTCCTGACCCAACTCGCCGATTTCTGAAACCAAATCGATATATCGCATTTGCACATCGGTCTGCAACTGATACTTGCAGATAAACTCCCTTACGGTTT
>DBCV01000039.1:254-13516 GCA_002293245.1 Candidatus Saccharibacteria bacterium UBA949
GCATGCCCCGCCGCAGCCGCTCTCTCCCATGTCGCCGGTGATCATGAAGCTCAACACCTGGTTCACCTGGCGTATCATATCGGCAAATTCCGCCCGTGCATGGGTCATGCGCTGAATCAGTTCCAGCTCATTCAGCGTATCCTCCAGCATCTCCATGGCTTGGCTGTGCTCGGCCAGGGCGGCATGATCCGGCTGCTCAGCGCTAAGCTGCTCCTCCACCAGTGCCTTGCGGCTGAGGAACTCGCTGACCAGTTCCGCCGCGTGGCTGTCCGCCGTGACGGCTTCCTCCGCCTCCCGCATGTTGCGGAACTCCAGGGATTGTTGAATGGCCTCGCCCAAGGCGGAGGCCCGTTGGAATACTTCTTGCATGGCTGACTCCTTTATCGTTTGATGATTATTCTACCATGGTTCCCCGCAAGGTGGTTTCCGCCGCGGAATCGATGCGTACCGATACGATGCGCCCGATCAGCTCCGGGCCGCCGGGGAAGTTGACGGTGATGCCCTGGGGGGTCTTGCCCGCCACCTTCGCCTGGTCCCTTTTGGATTTTTCCTCCACCAACACGGATTGCACCCCGCCCACATAGGCGGCGATGCGCTCCGCCGTGATGCGCCGCTGGAGGGCGATGAGTTGCTCGATGCGGGCTTGTTCCTTGGAGTCGAAGTCGATGGTGAGGCCGGGGGAAAGCTGGCCGTTTTCGTCCGGGTCGATGAACTCGAGGCGTGCGGAGTTGGCTTTGTAGCCACGGAATTTCGAGGACCTTTCCAATAAGAGTCTGTAGATGTAGAGTTGGGTTTGATACTTGTGTAGGGTGGCGTCAGATTTGCTCCACTTGGCGTGGGGTTTGCCAGTTTTGAAGTCAACTATCGTGATGGTTTTGGCTTGTTTGTTGATTTCGATGCGGTCTATCTTGCCGCCGAGTAGGATATTGTTGGTTAGGACGGCGACTTCGTTGGCGTGGAAGTTGATTTCACTTTGGAATAGGCCGGAGGTCAGGACCTGGGCTTTGCTGCTGAGAAATGCGGGCAGGGCTTGGGCGCCGCGCTGGACCAATAGTTGGATTTCGGCCGGTGAGAGGCGGGAACGTTCGATGCGCTCGCGGAAAACTTGGATGGTAGTTGCTATTTCTGGAGCGCTGCCTGTACGGGCGAAAGCCTTCTGGTGGTGGTCCAGCGCGGCGTGGATGGCGTCGCCGTATATTCCGGCCGATGAGTCCTCGGACGGGAAACGGAGGATGGTATTTTGGTAGAAAGCTAGCGGTCCGCCGTAGCGAACATCCAAAAACGAGTTGACGTGGGAAGCGTTGATGACGTAGGTTTGGAGTCGCTCGGCCAAAAGTGTTTGCATTGGTGGCGATTCGGGAAGGTGTTTATCGAACCAGGTGGGCTCCAGGAGTGCGGTGTTGTTGTCCGTGACTACCGCGTCTTTTTGCATAATATCTGCGTACTTATCCGGCAGCATGAAAGATCGGAATGTGATGGTTCCGGGTGTTTCTTCGGTTTCGCGTTCGTCCAAGAATTCGAGGCGGGAGGTTTTTTTGCCAGAAAAATCATCGGTTGAGCTCGATAGATACAGGTTGCTTTTGGCGCGGGTGATGGCAACGAATAATAAGCGCAGTTTGTCTTCGCGTTTGTCGCCGACGGTACGGACTTGTCGGAGATTTGCGGGTAAGTTAATCTTGTTCACTTGGTTTTTGGCTTTGTTCCAGGTTGCGTCGTTGACTGAGAGCAGGAAGACATGCTTAAACTCTAGGCCTTTGGCGCCGTAAGCGGTAAGCAGGTTGATGCTGGCGCCGGACTCCTTATACGGGCTAGTATCGATCGCCTTGATGCCCGCCAGGCTACAGCTAGTGGCGTAATCCACTAAGTCGCCAATATGTAAGTTTGCTGACTCATGCGAGTCGGATTCGGTGTGGTTGTTGCGCTTGTAGTCGTGTAGTTTTTCGCGCAAAACGGACAGGTGGGATAGGGTTAAGTAGAGTTCGCCTGCTGGCTGTTCCAGATAGTGTTTTTTGAATGGCTCGGAGTTGATGATCTTGTCCAGCATGCTTTCCAGTGATTCTTGATTGGTTTTTAGGGCGAGATCAAGGATGAATCTGGCGGCAGTCTGTATGCTAGCCGATCCATTTTCGGTAGCATATTCTGCCCAAGATTGCTTTTTGAGATGGCTGCCCCAGGATACGCGCCAGATATCGGTAGGATTGATATTGAAGACGTCTAAACTCAGCACTTCTGGCCAGAAGATGTCGGCGTTTTGGCCATTAGCCAGTGCGTGTAATAGTCTGGCGAGGGCTAGCAGGTCCAGAACAGGTTTGCTCTCCAGGATATTTTCGCGTTTTTCGTAAGATACGGCGACCCTGGCTCGGTGCAAAAATGGCAAAAGCGCCTCGAGGAATTTGTGCTTTGGAGCCATGACCGCAATTTCCCTCGGGTCTTCTCCGGATTTGATTAGGGCGGCGATTTTTTCGGCAACCCAATCGTTTTCGGCGGCTGGAGTTAGGAGGTCGATGCGGGTAATGCTGGGTTCGGCAGGTTCGTTTTCGGCAGTTAAGGTTTTTTCGATATCGTCGAATGAATCGGAAAAGCGGTCGCTAACTTGATTGATGATGTTGCTGGCAAAGGCTAGAATGTCCGATGCTGAACGATAGTTTTTGGTTAAGTTGATGATTTTTACGTCACGGTATCGTTTATAAAAATCTAGCAGGTTGGACGAAACTGCGCCTTGGAATGCGTAGATGGCTTGGTCATCGTCGCCCACGGCCAGGACGTTGGGGCGACCTTCGGATGCTGGGTTGTTGGTGAGGAGTTCGACGATTTTGTCTTGAGCTGGGTTGGTGTCTTGGAATTCGTCAAGCAAGATATATTGGTACTTTTCTTGCAGAGTGTAGCGCAGGTCGTCGTTTGCTGCCAGGACTTCTGCCGAAAGAGCAATCATGTCGTCGTAATCATAGAGACCTTGTTCGGCGAGTTGTGCGCTGTATTTTTCTAGAATGTCTGCCAGGCTCTCCATTTTTTTGTTTGCCGATTCAATTTTGAGAATGAAGTTGTTGCCGAGGTCTTTTTCGAGGTTTTCGGTTTTCCAGCGAGTGAGCTCGGTTGATCGCTCCATTTCCTCGGCCTTGAGGTAGGCTTTTTTGAGACTGTCTAGGAAGACTTTAGCGGCGGGTTGGATTTCGTATTTTTGCAGTTCGGACGTGCTGGCTTTATCGTCCGCTGCTTTTTTCAACGCGACCATGATCTGGCTGTATAGCACTTTGGCTTTGGCGAAGGTGCCGGGCGAGCGATTGGCGAATGGTGCGAATGCAGATTGGACTTTTTTGTTAATAGTCTCGGCCATCTGGCGATTGTGTTTTACGATGATGCGCAAAGCCTCGGGAGTAAGCAGGGCGCGCTTGACTTCGGAAATGGTCGAGATGATGTCGGAGGCTTTGGCGTTTTTGAGGATGTTGCCGTAGGGCAGTTCTTTTTGGATGCTAGTAATAATTTTGTGTTGCCAAAGTTCGTCAACTGCTGAGTTAAAAATGCGAGTGGTTAAGTAGTCGTTGCTTTCGGCGATAATTTGGCTGCCGAAACCGTGGTAGGTGTTGATATTGATATGGTAGCTGGCGGGGCCAATAAATTTGTTGAGTCGATCGCGCATGTTACTGGCGCCGGCCTCGGTGAAGGTCAGACATAGGATGTTTTCCGGCGCGGCGTCAGTTTTCTGCAAGATGTTTGCGACGCGTGCGCTAAGTAGCTGCGTTTTGCCTGTGCCGGGGCCGGCGATCACCAAAACCGGTCCGTCGATTGTTTCTACGGCTTGTTTTTGTTCGGGGTTGAGTTTTTTTAATACGTCCTCCAGATTCATGTAGGTATTGTATCAGAGTTTCTGCTGCTTGGCCACTCGGTCTGTCCTGCCTGCACTTTTTCTTCATCCCTGAAATCAAAAAAGTGAGTGTCGGCCGACCACTCGGCTAGAATTCGCCCTCTTCGTATTCATCGACATTTTCTACGAAACCTATATTGCCGTCGGCGGCGTTCATTTTTCTGTCCCAACCTTTGAAAACTTTTGGGTTTTTCAAAACTGTTTCGCGGTCCATCCAAAAATTGCGGCCGCCTTCGAAGTTTTCGGTGAGTTGTCCGGAAAACTTTTTGCAATACATCATGTGGAAAATCTTGTCCTCAATGATCTCACCGGTAGATTTATTCTTGACGAGCTCATGCAATATGCCGCGGTGTTCCCAGCTTTCAACCTTTGTGGTAAAGCCGGTTTCTTCTTCTGTTTCGCGGACGGCGGTTTCGGCGATTTTTTCACCCCAACGGATCTTGCCGGTGTAGAAGCCCCAATAGCCATAGTATGGGTTTTTGAGGCGTTCCTGGATCAAATATAGGTCTGACTGTTCGTTGTAGAGGATGCAGATACATGCTGATTTGGGTTGGCGTTCGATAACGCCGGTATCAGTGTCTAATTTGTTGGCATATTCTTTGCCTTTGACCGAGAGCGTGTAGTTGCCGTTTTGACGCTTGACGATGTAACCGAGTTCGGCTAGGCGCTTGATATGAAATTTAGCGTGATCGCCTTCGAGCTCGCTGGCTTCGACTAGTTTTGCGAAGTTTGCATCCGGTAGGAATAATAACTCTCTTAAAATCTTGGTTTGGGCTTCGTGTATTTTCGCTTCGTGGGTCATTTTGTACTCCTGTTTATATATTATACTCTAAGACTACGCTGGGCTGGTGGCAAAGTCTAGGGAAGCGGACTTCCGGAAGCGTTCTAGCGTTTTACAGATGAGATTGGTGCGGTTTTTGTACAAAACCTTACCCTAACAGGGGTGGATGACGAGGAAAACCGGAAGTGCAGGGTTGGGGATGGCAGGTTGTTTGCATATTTTTTGGTAGTTAGATATAATACGAACCAAGATGGATGACATCAGAGCGGATATAGATTTGGAGGAGTTGCTGGCCCAGAGGTTTGGGTTTAAGGGGGCGGTTGCGCGGGTGTTGCTGAGGCAGGCACCGGTGGGGAATAATGAATTGGCGACGTTGTTTTTTGACAAGCAAAAGAACCTGATGGTGTTTATTGAATCGAGCGCGAAACTGAAACTGGGTGATGTGCGGAAGATTCTGGGGCGGATGAATATAAAGCCGTTGGCTTACGCCCCACCGCGCGGGAAACCGCGATATTTTGACGAGGTGGCGCGGCGGAAGTTTTCGGCGATGTTTCCGGGCAAGCGGTTTAATAGTGGCGAGGATTTATTCTACTACAGAACTTTAGTGCCGTATAGCCCAGCACTGGTCTATGTTGCGGAGATTAAGGACGGTTTTATCAAGACTTATGATGCGAGTGCATATGGGTCGTGGCGGCTCGCTGGGCGGATTGAGTATAAGCGCTCGGCCTAGATTCTTTCGAGTACGACTAAGTTTTCGATATGAGGGGTCTTGGGAAAGAAGTTGAAGGTTTGCATTGCGGTGATTTTGTACTTTGCCAGCAGGAGTTGGACGTCGCGGGCTTGGGTGGCGGGGTTGCAACTAAGGTAGATGATGGTTGGAGGATGGATTTCGAGTAATTTGGCGGTGAGGTCTTTGTGCAGGCCGGCTCGTGGTGGGTCCACGATGATAGTTGAATCGGGGGTGATGTATTCGAGGGCTTTTTCGGCTTCGGTGTGGACGGTTTTTATTTTTGAGTTTTTGAACCCGGCTGCGTTTTTCTGCATTTCGCGTACGGCATTGCCGTTTACTTCGACAAGAGTTAGTTCTTTATTTGGTGCAACGGATAGGCCGATTGCGCCAACGCCACTATACAGGTCCAAAACTTTTTCGGTGTGGATGTGTTTGGCGATTTCGGCGAGGGTTTTTTCGTAAACGGGCAGGTTGATTTGGAAGAAGCTGTCCACGCCGTAAGAAAAGGTATGGCCGAGAATGGTGTCGGTTAGTTCGAGCGGTGTGCCAACTAGTAGTTCGCTTTGAACGCTGGCGGGGCATTTCGGGTCCGAGTAAAAGACCTGCAAGGGGAGGGCGCCTGGGAGTTCGCCTACTGGAAATTCGTGGTTTTTGACGTAGAGTTGGGCTGCTGCTTGTTCATTTTGAGTGGCGCGAACTATCAGGGTTTTGAGGTCGCGGGCTTGGGCGCCGATACTCCGCAGCGATTCGAGGACTTGTTGAGCCAGTTTGCTGAGGGCGGGCATGCTTAGGCTTTCGTGTTCGATTGGGATTTTGTGGTGAGTACCGCGGGCGTAGAAGGCGAAATGCAGGCCAGTTTCGTCGCCGTAGAAGCTGTATTCCATTTTGTTGCGATAATGATAGGTTTGCGGCGCTGGGATATTTTCTCTCATCGCTCCTCGCTGAATGTTGTAATTATCACAACATTCAGCGGTGGCGGTTTCAGAACCCAGTCGCTCCGCTCCAGGAACCTGAACCCGCCCGTGACTGTTGTGAGAATTACAACGCTCGGAGATGATTTGAGAAAATACCCCAGCGCCGCAATCAATCTTTTGCTGCCGAAAGCTTTCGCGGACGAGATTGATTTTTTGTTCTGCTTCGTAGTGGTCGTTCATTATTTGCCATGGGCTGGTGGAGAGGTAGCTGTCTGGGTCTTGTGGCGGCACGCGATTAGGGCTGGGTTTTATGATGTTTGTTGCGATGCCTTCGACTAGGCTACTTTTGTTCTTGGTGGTTTGTATTTCTGCGGTTTCGCCGGGCAGTCCGCCCCAAATAAAGGTTTTTTTGCCGTTCGCGAGTCGCCCTATGGCTTGGCCGCCGGGTACTAGCTTTTCTAATTCGATAACTTCGGTTATTTGCGTGTGTTTATGCCTACTCATACCGCAGCGCATCAATTGGGTTTTGCTTGGCGGCACGTCGGGCGGGTAGGGTACCAGCCAGGAATGCGATAAACATAATGATGAGAGCGATAATTGCACAGTTCTGGAAAGTGAACTCGACAAGGTTAAAAGTGGGGAAGTCTTCTAGGAACATGCCGGGGCCGTGGAATATAGAATTGGCAGCGCTTCCTACCAATATGGAGACTCCGATCCCTAGGGCTGACCCCCAAAAACCTAGCGAAATTGCTTCGAATGAGAAACTAAGGAATACTTGAGCAGAAGATAGCCCCATAGCTTTCATCAGGCCAATTTCCCGAGTGCGTTCTTGGACTGACATAAAGAGCGTGTTGATGATGCCGATGGATGCGGCCAAAAGCGCGATACCGCCGAAGATAGAAAATACAATCAGGATAATATCAAAGAAGGTTTTGACCATGCCGATTTCGTCGGCCACAGAGAGACCAATGAGGTCAATTTCCTCGAGAGCTTGTTTGACTTCGTCTTCGCTAGCGATTTCGGGGTCGAAATCGACGCCGAGAGCCATCGTCAAGTTTGCGATTTCGGCGGGAACGCCAACGTTCATCATTTTAAACACTTCTTCGTGAAGGTGCTGACTAATCCAGGTGCGACCCATGCTGATCACCGAGGGAGCTTGGATGCCCACGACCGTGGCCTCAATGTTGGAAAGTTTGCCTGTCGCGCGATTCTTGATGGCCAGGGTAATGGTTTTTCCAATGGCATCGGCGTCGCTAGAAAAGCCGAGCGCAGTGGCAAAGTTGGGGAGCAGAGCGATTTCTGATTCCGGGTTGTCGGCACTCGGGCTGCGACCTTCGGCGATGTCCAGATGGATTTTATCAGTGCCCATACCTTGGATGTCGAGCTTAAAGCGTTTGTCGGTATTTGAGCTAGTAATATATTCGGCGGAAATCATGCGGAATGGATCAACGGACGTGACGCCAGGAATTTCCTCGGTCTTTTTGATAGTTTCTTCGCTGATACTTTGCACGGCGGAAGAGTTTTCCTCGGGCAGATATTCTTGAGGTTCAGAGCTGCCCATAGCCTCCATTTGACTGATCATGGCGGCCGGAGCAACATCAAGATAGCCTTCGCCCCCCACGGATTCGACTTGCTTGTCTATAAAAGAATTGACACCGGTGTTAATAGCCACGTTAAGTATAATTGTGAAGCTGCCGATGAAAATAGCCAAGACTGTCAAAAGTGTCCGCCCCTTATTGCGCATTAGGTTGCTATTGGCTGTGCTGATGATGTCGTTAAATTTCATGCTCATGATTCCTCCACTTTCTTTTCGGTCAGGTTTTCGTCTGGTTTGTTGACGACTTTACCGTCTGATATGTAAATCTGACGGTCGCATTTCTTGGCGATGTCGGCATCGTGGGTGACGACAATTAGTGTGATGCCTTTGTCTTTATTTAATCCAAACAGGAGTTTTTCGATAGTGGCACCAGTGGCACTATCGAGGTTCCCGGTAGGCTCGTCGGCAAAGATGATGTCAGGGTTGTTGACGATTGCTCGAGCGATACAAACGCGTTGTTTCTGACCACCAGACAGATCATTGCCCTTATTCTTGGCTTTGTCAATGAGCTCAACCGTTTTTAGGGCTTCTAGGGCTCGCTTGCGGCGTTCGCGTTTGCCAACACCAGCAATTTTGAGTGGCAGAATCACGTTATTCAGCACCGAGTCGTTTGAGTTCATGAAAAATTGCTGAAAGACAAAGCCGAACTGGTCGCCGCGTATGTGGTTTAGCTTGTTTTTGCGCAGCTTCGTAGCGTTTTCGCCGTAAATGCTTACCAAGCCTTTGGTCGGTGTATCGAGAAGCGCTAAGATGTGCATTAGCGTGGATTTGCCGGAGCCGGATTTGCCAATAATGGCTACCGATTCGCCCTTTTTGATTGATAGGTCAACGCCACGCAGCGCTTCGAATTTCTCGCGCTTGCCGTAGGTTTTGTGTAGGTTTTTTGTTCCAATTACTTCAGTCATAGGTCCAATTATACAGGCAAAACGGATTTTTGCAAGTTATTAAGGCTACCGCATAGTGCTGATTTTGAACCATTTGCTCCTTGTGGAAAACTTCTCAAAAATGTGCAGTAAAACTCTTGACAAAAGCGCGGCGTTTAATATATACTGATGGGTAATGAAGAGTTGTAGGCGGTTTTGCGGTTATTAGTATATGGTGCGTTTTCTAGCAACGCACTCTTTTTGGTAATCGCTGTTTTATAAAAAAAGCCAGATTAGCCTTCTAAGAAATGGGTTTTGCATGCGCGCAAGGCCTGGGTAAAGTGGTGCAAAAATAAGGAAAGGGAGAAAACGTGGCGATAGATACTAAATCAAAAACGCAGGCAAAAAAGCAAAACGACACAAAAAAGTACACAAAAACCGATAGAGTTTACTTTACTGGCAAAGATAATACCTTGCCAATTCCGGACCTACTAGCCCACCAGAAGGATTCTTGGCGGGATTTTGTGGAAACCGGCCTTTCGGAAGTTTTTTCCGAGCTTAACCCGATTGACGACTATTCGGGCCAGAAGTTTTCGCTGAGATTCAAGACTTATGAATTTCGCGATCCGGCCGAATCCGAACGGCAAGCTCTGGACAACCTGGTGACGTACACCGCGCCATTACATGTGACGATTGAGCTAATCAACAAGACCACTGGTGAAACTAAAGAGCAGGAAGTTTACTTCGGTGATTACCCATGGATGACGGATCGAGCTTCGTTTATTATTAACGGAACCGAACGGGTAGTTGTTTCGCAATTGGTGCGTTCGGAGGGTGTATTGTTTACTGCTGAACGACTTGGCGGCAAAAACTATTACGGTGCGAAAATTATTCCGAAGCGCGGGGCTTGGCTAGAGTTTGAAACTGGCGCTAACGGTGTGCTTTATGCCAAAATCGATCGGCGCAAAAAGTTCCCAGTCACCACATTGCTACGAACCATGGGTTATGCCCAAAACTCTGACATAAAAAACGCTTTTGCGGAAGTTGACAACGGCGAAGTTGGTTATATAGATGCAACGCTAGAAAAAGACACCACTCGCCACGTAAACGAAGCATTGATTGAGGTCTTCCGGAAGTTGCGCCCAGGAGATTTGGCTACCGTAGAGAATGCCAAGTCGATGATCGAGCGGACGTTCTTTGATTTCAAGCGCTACGACTATGGCAGGGTTGGCCGCTACAAGATGAATAATCGCTTAAAACTAGAAACTCCAAATACTGCCGAGTATCGCACTTTGCAAGTTGACGATATTATTTATATACTGCGCGAAATCATCAGACTCAACAACACGCAGGAGCCGGAGGACGACATTGACTCCCTGTCGAACCGCCGAGTCAAGTTGGTTGGCGAACTAGTAGCTCGCCAGTTCCGGATTGGTCTGCTGCGGATGCAGCGCAATATCCTGGACAGGATGAGTATGGCTGACACGGAGAACGCGACACCTAGCCAACTGATCAATGCACGACCCGTCACTACTTCTGTTAAAGAGTTTTTTGCGAGCAGCCAGTTGAGCCAATTGATGGACGAAACTAACCCGTTTGCCGAGCTTTCGCATAAGCGTCGGCTCAGTTCGATGGGCCCGGGCGGTTTAACGCGCGAGCGGGCTGGGTTTGAAGTTCGCGACACGCACCCGACACACTACGGTCGAATCTGCACAGTGGAAACTCCAGAGGGTGGCAACGTGGGATTGGTGCTAAATCTGGCAACTTTTGCGCGGATCAACGAATTCGGATTTATCGAGACGCCCTACCGCAAGGTAGTAAACGGCAAAGTGACGGACGAGATTGTTTATCTGGATGCTGCGGCCGAAGAGAAGTCGGTTATTGCCGACGCTAGTGCCAAGCTGGACAGATATGGTAAATTTGTGGAAGAGCGAATCTCTGCCCGCATCAACATGGTGCCGGGTCAGATCGAAAGTGGCGCCGTCACGCATATGGATGCCGCGCACAAGCAGATCTTGGGTGTTTCGGCTGCTATGATTCCATTTGTGGAAAAGAACCGGGTGGACCGGAGCTTGATGGGCGCTTCCATGCAGAAGCAAGCCGTACCACTGCTGCAGCCAGAATCGGCAACGGTCGGTACTGGTATTGAATTTGAAGTAGCCAAAAATACTGGCCAGCTGGTTTTGGCAGATGGTCCGGGCGAAGTGATTCGGGCGGATGGCGACGCGGTAGAAATTAAGTACAAAAAAGGTGGAGTCAAGAAGTACGACCTGATTCACTTTAAGAAATCTAATGACGACCGCTGTATTAACGAAAAGACTAGGGTTAAGCGGGGCGAGAAAGTCGATGCTGGGGATATTATTATCGAGGGCGCTTCCATTGCTAGTGGCGAAATGGCGCTTGGCAAAAACCTGACGGTGGCCTTTATGGCATGGCGTGGCTACAACATGGACGACGCTATTGTTGTCTCTGACAGGTTGGTCAAAGAAGACGTGCTAACAAGCATTAACATTCGCGATTACACCGTGGAGGTGCGCGAAACCAAGCTGGGACCAGAGCAGGTGACCAGGGACATTCCCAATGCAGCAGAAGCAGCTTTGCGCCACTTGGACGACGAAGGCGTGGTGGAAATTGGCTCCGAAGTTTCGGCTGGCGATGTGCTGGTTGGCAAAATTACACCGAAAGGTGAACAGGAGCTGTCTAGCGAAGAGCGGTTGCTCCGGGCCATCTTTGGCGAGAAGTCTAAGGATGTTCGCGATACTTCGCAGCGGGTGGTTGGCAACGACAAGGGCAAAGTTATTGGCGTGAAGGTTTACACAAGAGAAGATGGCCATGAATTGAAAGCGGGTGTGCTGCGAAGAATAAAAGTGTTCGTGGCGGAAACGCGCAAGATTAGCGTGGGTGACAAGTTGGCTGGACGCTACGGCAACAAGGGCGTAATTTCCCGGGTGCTCCCGGTGGAGGACATGCCGTTCATGGAAGACGGAACTCCAGTGGATGTAGTTTTGAGCCCGATGGGTGTGCCGAGCCGTATGAACCTGGGCCAGTTGTTTGAGACTCACTTGGGCTTTGCGGCGCTAAAGAAGGGCGTAAAGGTGGCAACTGTGCCGTTTGATGGCGTTTCTGATGCGGATATTAACAAAGAATTGAAAGAGGCCGGATTGCCAACGGATGGTAAGGTTCAGCTATACGATGGTTTGACTGGTGAACCGTTTGAAGGTCAGACTACGGTGGGGGTGATGCATATGATTAAGTTGCACCACATGGTGAGCGACAAGATTCATGCTCGCTCTACCGGACCATACACTATGGTGACGCAGCAGCCGCTGGGCGGAAAGGCGCAAAACGGTGGTCAACGCTTTGGCGAAATGGAAGTCTGGGCACTAGAGGCTTATGGTGCAGCCTCGACCTTGCAGGAGATGATTACGATCAAATCCGACGATGTTTATGGTCGAGCCAAGGCATACGAAGCGATTATCAAGCATGATGCGATTGTTGGACCGAAATTGCCAGAGGGATTCAACGTGTTGATGCGCGAGCTGCAAGGCTTGGGTCTGCGGGTGGATCTGCTGGACAAGACCGGCTCGGTTGTTGCGGTTGGTGCTGGCAGCGAAGTCCGGGGCGTACGCAGCGATGACCGTGGCGAGCGCGGTGGCAGGAAGCCGCAAGGGGATGGCAAGGAGGTTGGCGTCTTCAAGAAGCCGTTCGCGGCACTGGGCAAGGAAGTCGAAGAAATCCTGGAAAGAAATTCTGACATCTCGGCCGAGGAAATAAATAGTATAGAGGAAGAAGTCGAGAACTTGGCTGATGAGGGCCTGACGATTCAAGATGAGGAAACAGTAATAGAAACAGGAGCGGGAGACATTGCCGCAAATGGTTCAGCGGAAGGAGAGGAGGTCTAAAATGGCTTGGATGGATAATTATATTAGCGCCAATGACTTTGAAGCAATTCGATTGAAAGTGGCTAGCGCCGACGAGATTTTGGAATGGAGCTTTGGCGAAGTACTAAAGCCAGAAACAATCAACTACCGCACTCAGAAACCGGAACGCGACGGATTGTTTTGCGAGCGAATTTTTGGGCCGGTCAAGGACATAAATCCGCATGACAATAAGCTAAAAGGTGTGCGAAGTCGTGAATCAGCGGTGGACAAACAGGGGAATATCGTGACGCGGAGCAGTGTGCGCCGCGAACGCATGGGCCACATTTCTCTGGCATCGCCTTGCGCGCACATTTGGTTTATGCGCGGCACGCCGAGCGCCATGAGTTTGTTGCTCGGCTTGACCGTAAAGAGCTTGGAAAGAGTAGTGTATTTTGCCAGCTATATCATTTTGAGCGTAAAAGATGAAAAGCGCGATCAAATGCTGGCTGACCTGGTGGCCGAAGATGAGGCAGCTCGGGCAGCGATTGAAATTCGTTACAAAAAGGCAGCCGAAGACGAAAACGCTAACGTGCAACAGCTAGCCGAAGAGCAGACCAAAGAAATCGAAGAGCTAAACACTAGCTTTAGCGCCAAG
>DBCV01000039.1:13532-17817 GCA_002293245.1 Candidatus Saccharibacteria bacterium UBA949
GATCTGCCAGAAGAATACGATGAGCTAATTACGGTTGGTATGGGCGCCGGTAGCTTGAAGAAGCTGTTGGACGAGATCGATATGCCGAAGTTGATTGCGGACCTGACCGAAGAAGTAGCTGGAGCAAAAGGCCAAAAAGAGAAGAAATTGGTTAAGCGCTTGAAAGTTTTGGAGGGGATGCAAGCTAATGGTATTCGTCCATCTGACTTGGTAATGACAGTGGTTCCGGTGATTCCCCCGGATCTACGGCCGATGGTCAGCTTGGCGGGGGGGCGATTCGCCACCTCTGACTTGAACGATTTATACCGGCGGATTATTAATCGCAATAACCGATTGAAAAAGCTGATGGACCTGAACGCTCCGGAAGTGATTTGCCGCAACGAGATGCGCATGCTGCAAGAAGCAGTGGACTCGCTGATTGATAACTCGGCCACCCGCAGCTCGCGGGCTGCAATCGGCACCGGGGCTAGGCGCAAGCTGAAGTCCTTGAGCGATATTTTGAAAGGTAAGCAGGGTCGATTCCGACAAAACTTGCTGGGTAAGCGCGTGGATTATTCTGGNNCGGTGATTGTGGTTGGTCCGGAATTGAAGATTAACCAATGCGGACTACCTAAGCAGATTGCCCTTGAGCTATTCAAGCCATTCGTGATCAGCTGGCTGATTCGGGGCGAGTATGCCACCAATATACGTGGCGCTATGCGGATGATTGAAACTGGCGAAGATGCGGTTTGGGATGCGTTGGACGAAGTGATTCAGGGCAAGTATGTGCTATTGAACCGAGCTCCGTCGCTGCACCGCTTGAGTATTCAAGCTTTTCAGATTAAGTTGATTGACGGCAAAGCAATTCAGCTGCACCCGTTGGTAGCCAAAGGCTTTAACGCCGACTACGACGGCGACCAGATGGCAGTGCACTTGCCGCTGTCGGACGATGCGCAATTGGAGGCGGCAGAGATGATGAGCTCTGGCCACAACCTTTTGAAGCCAGCCGACGGTTCACCAGTTCTGCAGATTGCGCAGGACGTGGTACTGGGCAATTACTACCTGACGTTCGACAAAATCTCGGCTGCGTCCAAGGAGCGCAAGGCGTTTAGCTCGGTTTACGAGGCGGAAATGGCTTACGATAACGGTAAGATTCAGTTGCAAAGCCCAATTCGGGTTTACACTAGGGGCGCGATTCGCGATACGACATTGGGCCGAGTATTCTTTAACGAGATTTTGCCCAAGGACTATCCATACGACAACGAGCCGCAAACTGCCAAGCAGCTGAAGAAAGTCATGGCTAATGTGATGGCCAAGTATGGCGCAAAAGAAACTGTTGAGCTTGCGGACAAGATGAAGGACCTGTCGTTCAAATACGAGACAATCGCAGCGATTTCTCCTGGCAAGGACGATTATATCTTTGACTACCCAGAAATTACGGAGTTTATTGACGAAGGCGATGGCAAGGCGGCTTTGATTGCGGATCAGTTTAACCAAGGTTTGATCAACGAAGACGAACGCTATAACCTGATGGTCAACAACTGGCGAACGGTGGACAATAAGATGTCTGACCTGTTCAAGAATAAGTTGTCGGAAATGGATTCGAGCATTAGCGAGATGATTAACTCTGGCGCTCGTGGTTCGATCTCCAACGTAAAGCTGGCCGCCGGTATGATCGGTGTGCAGGTGGATATGTTCAACCGAGAAATCGAGTTGCCGATTAAGTCCAGCTACGCCGAAGGGTTTACAACATTGGAGGCTTTCGTGGCCACTCGTGGTGCGCGTCAAGGTTTGGTATCGACGGCCCTCAAGACCGCCGACTCCGGATACCTGACCAGGCGTTTGGTGGATGTGTCGCAAGACGTGTTCACGGTGGAAGACACCGAAAGCGAAGACCCGGGGTTCACGATTTTCCGCAGCGAATCAGCGGACACGATGCTGGAATTTGGTAGCCGCTTGGCGGGCCGGTTTGCGGCCGAAGACGTGCCGAGCCACGTCGGTGCTGGCGAGCTAATTACCAAGAAGATTGCTGAAGAAATCGAGGAAGACCCGAGCGTCAAGAGCGTACGGATCAAGTCGGTGCTTTCGACTACAAATCTAACTGGCATCCCGCGGGAAAGCTATGGTGTGGACTTGTCAACTGGCGAGTTGGTGGCCGCCGATGAGCCAGTGGGCGTGATTGCTGCGCAGTCCGTGGGTGAGCCAGGTACGCAGCTAACGCTGGACACCAAACACTCCTCGGGCGTGTCTGGATCTGGCTCGGTGGCGCAAGGTTTGCCGCGTGTTGAGGAGCTATTCGAAGCCCGCACGCCAAAAGGGCAGGCATTTATCGCGACAGTTGACGGAGCGGTGGAAACTTGGGAAGACGGCAATAAGCGTATTGTGCAGATTACGCCGGATTCTGGCGGAGTTGAGCATATTAAACTGGAAGATCAGAAGGTGAGAGTGAAAGACGGCGCCAATGTGAGAGCCGGTGACATTTTGGCAGAAGCCAAAAAACCGGGCAAGGGCAAGAAAGCCGAAGCGCCGACGGGCAAAACGATAATTGCCCCAGTGGATGGTGTGGTGGAATTGCAACCGGATGAAATTACTTTGGTGGCTGTGGCTGGCGGCCCGCAACGCTACGAACTGCCGGGCGACCTAGAATTGACAGTTAAGTCTGGCGACGTGGTGACGGCTGGTGATCGAATCAGCGTTGGATCGCTGAACCTGCAGGACCTAATGAAGTACAAGGGCGTGGAAGCGGCCCAGCGCTATATCGTGAACGAAGTTTTGCGGATATACGCGGCGCAAGGCGAGGGCGTGTCGGACAAGCACTTGGAAATAATTGTGCGGCAGATGTTCTCGCGGGTGCAGATCGAAGAATCAGGCGATTCGCGGTTTGTGGTAGGCGACGTGGTCAGCAAGGCAGCAGCAGCAGCGGAAAATCAAAAGTTGGTGAGCGAGGGCAGGGAGCCAGCAACCTATTCGCAACTCTTGCTTGGCATCACCAAAGTCTCGATTTGGTCGGACAGCTTCTTGTCGGCGGCTTCGTTCCAGGACACTACACGGGTGCTGATTGGTGCAGCGATTTCCGGCAGAGTGGACAACCTGCGTGGCCTAAAGGAGAACGTGATTATCGGTCGCAAGATCCCGGTGGGGACAGGTGCCAGGGGCAGCTTGCGCGCGCCAAAAACGGACGAATTCGAAAACGGCGAGGTGGGCGATGGCGTGCAAGATGAGGGCATGGTGATTGGATCTTCAGAAGAGAACCAAGAGTTGCTAGCAAAAGTCGAAGAACTTGTCGAAGAGAAGATTGACGAATCCGAAACCCTGACCGAATCCTATGAAATTGACCTAGGCAAAGACATCAATGCTGATGTTGACCTGGAAGACGACATGCTGAGCGAAACCGAATAGGCCTCGCTGGGATAGCTATTGACTATGAATGCGGTGGAACTGGTGGCAGCGGATTGGCAACAGACGTTTAGCAGTTTTGTGCTTGCGTTCGTTGCTTTCGCTGTGCTGGGGTGGGTGTTTGAGACCACTTATACTAGCATTGAGCAAAAGAAATTTGCCTACCGGGGGTTTTTGTTGGGGCCGTACTTGCCGCTGTATGGCTTTGCGGCCTTGGCAATTATCCTCTGCACCCAGTGGTTTACCGATAGCCCGGTGCTGGTGTTTTTGGTCTCCGCAGCCGTAGCAACGGCCGCGGAGTACCTTACCTCGCTGATTCTGGAAAAAATCTTCAGAATGCGCTGGTGGACATATGATGAATACAAGTTCAACTTTCAGGGGCGAATTGCCCTGCTGCCGTCGCTATTTTGGGGGCTTGCAGGGTTATTTTTGGTGTATGTTCTAAAGCAGCCAGTTTTGGGCTTGGCGGCTTGGGTTTTTGACAGTGCCGGCATTTGGCCCGCGGTGGCAGTCGCTGCATTACTGCTTACCGACACGGTATTCACGGTGCTGCGGCTACGCGACTTCAAGGCGTTCCTAAAGAACGTCCGGGCTATGTCAGATAAGTTGCCGGACGTGGAAGACTATGCTGGGTTTATTATTCACGCCATTCGCGACAAGTTTATGCCGTCGCTGGGCAGGTTTATCGGCAAGACTTTGCCGGATTCGCTGCGGGATATTTCCGGTGCCTTTGTGCCGCGGCGGAGGGGCAAGAAAAGGTCACGCCCCAAGGTTGGATAGCGGGACAACGCGGGTCGAGTTTAGCATAGGTGGCAGTTTGTCAAGGTTCCATTCCTGAACCACCCACACTTTTCAAATAACGCCATTACTACCCCATTCAAACGTTAGGTATTGTAAGGTTTCCCAGGAA
>DBCV01000054.1 GCA_002293245.1 Candidatus Saccharibacteria bacterium UBA949
TTGATGTCTCCTGATGTGGTTAGCGAGAGGTCGTAGGTGTAGCTACCACTTGAGTCAGCATGGGAGGTGCCGCCCGGGGAAAAGAATAGGCCCGGAAACAAGAGGGCGATTGAGAGAAAGGTCAGGAATAATGAAGGCAATAGGACTAGGCTACGCCCCCCCCCCGGCAGGGTTAGGTAGGAGGCTTAGTGGTCCGTTGCCACGGTATTGACTACGATTGTAGTTTTTGATGCTTAGTGACATGGTCCCAGTGATCCTCCTCGTTTATGTGTATAAGTATAAGCTGGATGGGGGAATGTGTCAAGAGTTTTTTGCAAGTGTTAATACGAGCTGAAAAACTGCGACCAGTGGATACGATACTGCGAGTCGATATCAAAATACAATCCGACCGCTAGCCTGCTGAATCTAGCATCCAAAATGTTTGCCCGGTGGGTTGGCGAAGCCATCCATTCCCGCACTGCGGCCGCTGGCGACACAGCCGAGTTGCCGGCGTGAATGTTCTCACCGCTGGCGCCACCAGCAGCTGGAATCGGACACGCCGTTGCCCATCCACTACCATCCGGCCGGGTATGGTCATATTTTACAGCAATTTCCCGCGCCCGAGTAGCTGCTGCCGCAGCGCAAGTATCGCCAAAGCCCAAGGGGGCTACACCGACTTTTGCCCGTTCGGCATTCACCAACCGCAACACCTCTCCCTGCCAATCCGCCACCGGAATCGACAGCACGGTCACCCGAATACTATCGCGGTACCGACCATCGTAAGTCCCCGCCGTCACGATAGTTTCGCCCAAGCCAGCCACCTGCGGGAACCGACACTTTGCGCCCGAAAACCCCAAGTAATCCCGAGACGACTGGTAAAAAGCCGAGATCGCCCCCGCATTACTGGTCTGCCAATACATATCGCTCGCGGCAATTCCTTCCGCATCCACACAAATATCTTTGTCCGCCGAAAGATAAATCGTCATTGATTCGGCCGCCCACAGTTCGCCGCTCTTTAGTGCACCGCTATTTAAGTTCGCCGCCCCCGCCGGCGACCCCGGGTACGGCAAGCTACTGCCATCCGGTTGCCCGGGCGGCGATCCACTATCCGCTTCTCCCGCCGGGTCTTGGTTTTTGTCTTCCGACTGGGCGTCAGCCAGTTCCGCCGAGCCAACCTCACCCTCAACCTCGTCAGAATGCTCGGCAACAATTTTCGAACCCAAACTCCCGCCACTGCCAGAGGCAATTGCATCCGCGATTTTAACGCCCGCAATCAGCACCGCCACCATATTTAGCGATAATAGGATTGTCACCCTGGTGTGCTTTAACATTCCTAGCGGCCCTTTGCTTTTTGCTTCTTGGACGCCTTGTATTCCTCGCCCATATAGATAATCACGGCCGCCAAGTTAATGGTCATTTCCAGCTGAATCAAACTCCGGCGGTCCAAAATCTTTTTGTCAAACAAGCCACTCACCAAAACTTGACCGTAAGACCTGCCATGTGGCCCAATCAAATTAGCAATCGCATCCACACCCGCTTCCGCAAGCGCCCCGCGCACCGTAGAATCCTGAAAGTTCAGCCAAAGCTGCCCGTCGGATGCTGCCAGTTTACCAATCTGCCCCAACTCGTTGTCGGACAAATTGACCTGCTTCGAGCCATACAACCTGCCCTCCACCAAAAACCCTACATAGGAAAGGTGCAAATGTCGCTTCAAGAACCGCGCTAATTCCCGAGGATCCACATCTTCTATCGCAATCTTGTCCAGTTTCTTGATAATATACCCAGCATCAATGTATTCCGGCTCCGCTAGCGAACGGGCAAAAGCCACTACCTCTATAATCACCGGCATCAGCAGCAAGATAGTAGCCGCCATGATAAAGTTCAGTATAAACACTTCTGCTGACGGCTTAGCTACCTTAAAAAACGCCGTAAACACGATGTAAAATATGCCCAGATAAACTGCCGCGGCTAGCAACAAAACCCCAATGTATATCAACATCCGAATCACCTTTGGACGAGCCGAGACCATTTTCATACTTTTTGCCACTTTCTTGATTTTATTTGCATTTTTGTCGCATTTATATATAATGGCATTATAGCATAATAATTATACGAGGTTCAATATGAAAAACGACAAAGAACATGAAACAAAAAGGCAGAAACAAACCAAGCATATCGTCCGCACGGTTTCTATGGTGACGCTCCTCGTATCTTTTGCTTCTTTGGTGATAATTGGCATAACTTCTGTGGCTTACTCCTTGCAGACCGTCAAACTCAACCACAAAAACGGCGTACCCGAGCAATGGGCACACCTGGCGGAATACGGATCGCCCAGCACCATCACCATCCCGGCCACCTACTACGACCAAATATCCGACCCCTGCGGCGGCCCAGCGGGCAACCGCCAATTTGAGTTTAGTCGTTGCGGAGGCACCAACACCTACGGGCTGCAACAGGGTTTGGTCAAAAATCACTTGGGCGCGGATGGCTTGCCAATTCCAACCTACGCGAACAGCAGCTTGATTAGTTCGGCACAGATCCAAAACGTCAGCCTAGGTGTAGTGGGCAGCGACCCAGTGGCAACCACCGACAATTTCTACCGTTGGTTCCATTCTGTTGACGGCAAAAGCCAAGAATTAACCAAGGATATCACGTTCAAAAATACCGGCGGCAATTCCTATCAATATGGCGGCAGCAACATTTTTCCGATAGACGGCAATGCCTTTTCTGCTGGCGACTATTCTTCGGGCGGCCACAATTTTCACTTCACCATGCACCTGCAAGTCCCATTCCAAGTTCTCGGCACCGGCAAAGAAGTTTTTGAGTTCCAGGGCGATGACGATGTTTGGGTGTTTGTCAACAATCAGTTAGTGCTGGATATCGGCGGTGTGCACGAAGCGCTAAATGGCCAGTTTACTATCAACACCGACGGCACGATCAAGGCCACGGTGGACGGCAAGAGTAAAACTATTGATGTCGGCATTAAAAAAGGCGACATCACCACTCTAGACTTCTTCTACGCCGAGCGCAACACCACTCTCGCCAACTGCAAGATTACCATCTCCGATATGCGCTGGCCAATTCAAGCCAAGCCACAAATCCAAGCCGAGCTGGTAGAAGATGATTTGATCAAGTACGACACATCGCTAACCAACTTGAACCCCTCGCACGGCCTAGAACTGGTTGGACTTTCCAGCTTCTTTAATCACGGCCAAGAGTTTAGCGAAGACGGCCTTGGCTACCTGCCACTACACATCGAAAACCTAGCGTACTCCTTCGCACCCCACGATCCGGAGTCATGGCAAGAAGTGGATATTTCCGCGCCTACCAACGATAGCGATGGATTCGCGCTAGCTGATAAATTAGCACTAGCCCCGGGCGGCCAAGCCACCGACACGATTCACTTCCGATACTTCGTTGAGCCGAACGACGAAACTGGCAGCCTGTTCAATACCGTCACATACAAAACTCAAGCAACTGGTTTGGAAAACATCTCCACCGCCGCCACACCGATTGCTTACGACCTGGCTATCCCGTCGCCTTCGGAAACACCGAGCGAAACAACCACGGTGTCGCCGAACCCTAGCGAGACGGAAACACCAACAGAAACTCCTTCGCCTAGCGAAACTACATCCCCAACCCCATCACCATCTCCAACCGAGACGGCCACACCTCCCAGTCAGAGCCCTAGCGAAAGTCCAACCCCAAGTGCAAGCCCCAGCGTCAGCCCCAGCCCAAGGGACAACACCATCGCCAACGATCCAGGTGATGGTCGCCTGGCTCCACTCGGCGAAATCGAGGTTATACCTGTCGCGAATGCCGTAGCAGAAGTTCGCCCATACGGAGCGCCAAACACCGGGCATGTGCGCACTCAAGACGGCGGCGCCCTCAGCGAGTTCGCTTCGATTGTCCTCTCGCAAAGTTTCTTGCTCGCCAATTTGAGCGTATTTGCGGTCAGCTTCGCAGCGTTCTACTTAGTCAAAGACTATTAGACAATAACTTGATAAACTCTTGCTCGTCCAGAACTTTTATACCCAACTCCGTTGCCTTTTCGCGCTTTGCGCCGCCACCCCGGCCGGCCACTAGGTAGTCCGTATCTTTTGTGATTGCACTATGAAAACTCCCGCCTAGTTCTCGAATCTTGTCCGCCGCGACCTCCCTGCTCATTGAATCAAGCACGCCAGTCACCACAAAGCTGACCCCAACCAATGGGCCGATAGTCGGCGCGGCATAACGTGGCTTAACGCCAAACTTAGCCAGTTTTTCTAGGAGTCTCAAATTGTCTTCGTCGGCGAACCAGGCAACGACGGATTCCGCCACGATCTTGCCGACTCCATCCATATTCTCCAACTCTTCCAATCCCGCACCTGCGATAGGCTCCACGCCACGGAAGCGTTTGGCTAACTCGGCAGCAGTCTGAGGACCGATATGTCGTATCCCCAGTGCCGTAATAAACCGCACCAGGTCCGGATTTTTCGACTCCGCTATTGCCCGCACCAGGTTGCCGGCAGAAATCTCGCCAAATCTTTCTAACTTTTCCAATTGCCCCACAGTAAGCACGTAAATGTCCGCAATATCCTTGACCAGACCCGCATCGACAATCGCAGCTACGTTTTTTTCGCCCAATCCTTCAATATCCAGCGCCGGCCGGCTTGCATAATATTGCAGCGACCTTTTTAGTATCAAATCCCCAGTCTCGCCCTTAACCCGATATACAACTTCGCCCTCTGGACGCTCAAACTCCAACTCGGGATACTGCTCCTTTAGCGCTTGCTCGTAGTTAAACTTCCGCGCATCCGCGGGTCGCAACTCTATCAGCACCTTATCCACTTTTGGAATAATATCGCCTGCTTTATATATCACCACTGTGTCGCCAATCCGCACATCTAGCCGCTCTATTTCGTCCGCATTGTGCAAACTAGCATGCTGGACAGTTGATCCGGCCACTCGCACTGGGTCAAACACCGCAACGGGCGTTGCCGCACCCGTCCGGCCAATGGAAATCACGATGTCTTTGACAATGGTGGTTGCTTCTTCGGCTGCGTATTTGTAGGCCACAGCCGCACGTGGTGCCTTGCCGACAATCCCCAAATCTTTGAAAAGCTCACGGTCGTTAATCTTCACCACCGCACCGTCGGTGTTAAACGGCAGATCCTGCCGTCTCTGCGCCAAGTCGTCCACGAACTCCATCACGCCCGATAGGTCACTATACACCCGTTGCTGCCCGGTCGTGCGAATACCTATTTCCGCCAGTTGCTCATACGCGCTGAAATTGGTCGGCACTTCCGCCCCATCATCTCGAATCAGGTCATAGCCCAAGAACCGCAGCGGTCGGCTGGCGGCGATCTTAGGATCCAGCTGGCGGATAGTGCCTGCCGCCAAGTTGCGCGGATTGGCAAATTCTTGCTCGCCCGCCTTTCGCCTCTCCGTGTTCAAATCAGCAAAATCGGCCTTAAAAATCACAATCTCACCTCTGATTTCCGTACGACCGCGCGAAAGCGGCGAATCCGTATCGCGTAAGCGCAAAGGAATGTTTTTGATAGTCCGCACATTCGCCGTCACATCTTCGCCGACCATGCCGTCTCCCCGCGTCACCGCCTGATTCAAAACTCCGTCTTCGTATATCAATGCACAAGCTAAGCCATCCATTTTTACATCGCAAAAGAACTCGAAATGAGCCTCCGGCCGCAACTTCTTGATTCGCCCCAACCAATCCTTCAACTCCTGCCCAGAAAAAACATCGTTCAAGCTAATCATTCGCTCACGGTGCGCGACCTTCACGAATTTGTCCAGCGCCACACCAGCCACTTTTTGGGTTGGGCTATCCGGCGTAATTAGCTCCGGATACTTCGCTTCCAATTCTGACAATTCGTGTTTTAAGCTGTCCGCCGCAGCTTCACTCATCGTCGATTCATCAAGCACATGATAGTGATAACGGTAATCGTCAATCAAGCCCCGCAATTTTGCAACACGTTCAGCGACGTTTTTTGGCACCGACATGCTTTCCCCCTTTGCCTACTTTTTTGACCTGCTCGGACACATCTGGCAATTCTGGTTTATCGGCTTCACGACTTACCAAGTGCCGGTAGAATAAATATATATACGACGCCACAAAGATGACAGCAATCGAACTCACAACCATTAGTGTCACCGGCACTATCGGTATGTCCAAGCTGACCACCTGCCAAACGTTTTTGAGCAGATTGTCCAAAATAATGATCGGGATCATCGTAATACCGAAGAACAACAATACTACAACTAAACACCACAGGATTCGGAAAATCACCCTGAGCCTGCGAGACGTCACCAAGTCGCCCGCAACCTGCACTGCTTTCATCGGATACATCCCCGGCACCGTCACTACGACTAGGGCAACCACACTGCCAACCAACCAATAGAGCGATAAGAGCAATAAACCACCAGCAACCAATGCGAAAATAATCGCCGCGAATGGATTTGCCAAAAACTGTGTAGCAACCGCTGCACTAAACAAAATCAGGGCTATCAACGCTGGCAAAAGCTGAACCAGAATTAAGCCAACCACCAGAATCGTGGAGATAATTGGTGCACCAGCGTTGTACAAGGCGTCACGCAGCTTGACTTTGTGTCCAGCCAATCGGCTTCGCAGTATCCAAACCGTCACTAGCCACGACAGAACAAAAATGAAAACAGAAAAGATCTGTTGCGACTCAGTCGGCGCTTGATTCAACCCGCCCGTGGTAATCGTCTGCAAAAGAATCTGACCAGCACGCGTGAATTGCCCCAGACCGATTGCTGTTTCTTCATTCAGCCCGTCCACCACATCGCTCAAGGTCGTGTACATCTCTTGCGACATCAGGCCGACCAACAGCAAATTCAAAACAATCATCACCAGTATCAACCCGAACAGTAGTTTTTTGTTCCGCCAAATTGTCTGCAGGACTTCGCCAGTAAAGATAAAATACCCCGGCATGTTCAGCGGCTTCCGATACTTATCTTTCCTGCTCAGCCTGAAACTGCGATGTGGTCTACGGCTCTTGAAATCTCTTATACGCACGGACACTTTCTTAAAACTGATTCTTGGCATTCTGCAACCTTTCTATCCGCTTTTCTAGCGGCGGATGAGTGCTAAACAGGTTATTCCAAAAGCCCCTCCTTAGTGGTGAATTTATAAACAGGGCTTCAGTCGCCGCATTCTGTTGTCTCATCGGTTTTTGGTACTTCTCCAATTTTTGGAGAGCTCCAATCATGCTCTCCGGATACCGCGTTATCAGAATCGCCGAAGAGTCTGCCAAGTACTCGCGTTGTCGGCTCACCGCCATCTGCGCCAAAGCAGCACAAATCGGCGCCAAAACCGCCACAACCAGACCAATAACCAAGCCGATTGCCCCACCGCCACTATCTCTATCGCTACCGCGCCTGCCACCAAAAAAGATCATCCGAGCAAAGATGTCCGAAATCAGCCCAACAACAAACACCAGTCCAAACGTTATCATACTCACCCTTATGTCGTAGTTTTGCACATGGCTGAGTTCGTGCGCCATCACGGCGGCCAGTTCGCTATCATCCATTATATCAATCAAGCCAGTTGTGGCCGCTACAATCGCATGCTTCGGGTTACGCCCAGTTGCAAAAGCGTTCGGCGCTGGATCGTCAATCACGTAAACTTTCGGCATCGGCAGCCCAGTCGTAATGGTTAAATTTTCCACCGTGTTCCAGAGCCGTGGATTGTCTTTTTGCTCAATCCGCTTAGCTCCAGTCGATAGTACCGCTAGCTCACCCGCCGCAAAATACTGCACCACAACATAAATCACGGCTATCACAGAAGTATAGATCAGGATTGACATATCATCAAAATAATATGCGAACAGCCAGCCAATCACACCAATCAGCGCCGCAAAACCCACCATGATAAACACGGTTTTGCGTTTATTGGAGGCAACGGCTTTATACATTCTTATCTAATCCAAAACTAATCTATCGCGTTTAACTAAAAAGCTACTTTTGTATTCTCTGGCGGTAGCCCTTCGTCTAGGACTGCATGGTCCTTTGTGTCCCACATTTCGCGCGCCTTAAACCCAAACATCTTGGCGATAATGTTCGACGGAAACATCTGAACTTTTGCATTCAACGTTTGCACACCAGCGTTGTAAAACCGCCGCGAAGCTTGGATTTTATTTTCGGTGTCTTCAATCGCGCTCTGCATTTGCAAGAAATTTTGGTTCGCCTTGAGATCCGGGTATTGCTCGGAAATCATCCGCATCCCCTGTATTGCCTGGCCAAACGAAACTTCGGCATTTTCTGTGTCTTGCAAGTTGCCACTCTGCACCGCCTTGGCTACGGCATTACGCGCTTCAGCAAATTTGCTCATAATCCCCTGTTCATGTTTTGCGTACCCCTGAATCGTTGGCACTAAGTTCCCAAAAAGGTCGTTACGCCGCTTCAGCTGCACCCCAATATCCGCCCAGGCCTCATCAATCCGCGCATTAGTCTTAACGAATCCGTTATACGTGACCCATAGCACAATTATCAGTAGGAGCAATAATGCTCCAACTACGATCAATACAATTGTTCCAACACTCATGGTAGTTCCTCCTTTAGCTTATGTTCTATATATTACAGCATCCTGGGCGCAAAATCAAGTCTTGCATTCTGAACCACCCACACTTTTCAA
>DBCV01000062.1:0-6109 GCA_002293245.1 Candidatus Saccharibacteria bacterium UBA949
CCCAGCGGTACTCGCCCTTCGCCAGCCAAACCTTTCCGTCATTAAAGAACTTCCACGGCAGCAAACTAATTCCCTCGGCGTCAATTTTCGCCAGAAAATCCAAGTACAGAGCATACGCCCGCTCGCCCAATCCACCGGCAATCATCCCCGCCTCTGGCTCCGCCAACGGATCCCGCATCAACATATTTGGTTCATTCATCGCCCGATTCTCCTTTCCTGCACCGCTTACTTAATCGGAAAAACAATCTTCGTCAAAAGCTCTTCCGGCGCAGTACTATCCGGATCGTTCAGATAAAAATCGTAGTAAGTGCCTGTGGACTCCAAGCCATTCTCAGCAAGATACTTCATAACTTTCCCATATGTCGCTTCCAAAGTATCATACGGACCCTTGTGCATCGCTTCCACAGACCTGCCGGCATAAGTCTTTGTGATATAAAACTCGCCCTCAACCGGAAACTCCTCAGTAATCGGAAAGCCCGCCTCCATGTCAAAAGTCGAATAATCCGGCGTCATATTGGTATAGCAAATATACGGCGCTCCCGCAGGCTGCTTACCCATCTCGGCCAACTTCTTGCCGAGCTTACCGTAACTCTCGTCAATAGCCTGCATCATCGTTTGCATCGTCACCCCCGGCTTCTTAACCGCCAAAGCCAGCCGAGCCTGTTGATCAACAATTTTTATATCCATAATACCCTTTCTTTTATGTGCTATTTTTACCACTTCCTCAATTACAATAATACCACACAAAGGCCTTAATTATGTGCACGCGTCACAAAAACTCCTTGAGTTCAGCCAATTTATTGACGACATAGGTCGGGCTATAGTCGCCCGTCGCTGCTTCTCCATCTTTACTGAACCAGCACGAATCGATGCCAGCCACCTGCCCGAAGCCCACATCAGATTTTAACGAATCGCCAATAATCAGATAGTCTCCACGGTCAAAATCTTTGTACCGCTCTTCGATTGCCTTAAAAAACTCCATCTTCGGCTTCATAAATCCAAACATATCGGCGGACAATGCCTCCGCGATATACCAAAAAACACCAATCTCCTCCAGTTTTTGTCTAGTTGCCACGCGCGGACCATTTGTAGCCACGACGATCATGTACTTCTCGCTCAAATACTTGAGCGTTTCACGAACCCCATCGATGGGGACAACATGTTCAGTCAAAGCGTTCATATAGAGCCTGTTTAATTTTATCGCCCTTTCTGGGCTAATCGAATTGTCAAAATATGTCAAAACCCTTTGCGAACGCAGCCAATCCAAAAATTCTTCACTCTTTTTTCCGACCTCGCCTTTGAATCTATCGGGTATTTCAACCTTGTCGTCTTGCCAATCGCGCCAAAACTGCTGATCGATTTTATACCATCTTGCGAAGCCGTCCTCCGAATAATCGCTGCCCGCCCGCTCAAGCATCCTCTTAAATCCAAAGCGAACATTCTCTTTGTTGTCGATTAGCGTATCATCTAGGTCGAATATCAATATCTTATATTTCACCATGAACTATGCCCCGCATCCAACAGGTTTTACCCGACACGCAACCAAACTGCGCTCCATAATCTCGCCACTCATATCACTAATATATCACACCCCCCCACTCAATCGGATACCATATCGCCATTTTCAGCTTCTCAGACGCAGTCTTGCGCGGATTGTTAGTTGTATTCTAGCCTACCCCACACGGATACCCGAAAAGCACTTGCGTGTCGTATTAGAACACTAGAAAATCCCCCAGCTATCTGGGGGACCTGTGATTCGCGCTTACTCCGGATAAGGCTCAGGCAAAGACGTTCCAGGACTATGCTTCCTTCGGCCACCTTGCCGCCAACACGACTGTTAGCACCATGACGGCAATCTCAATCACCCCAAAGACAATATAATACGCCCACGTCTCCCCTACTATATTCCCGATATTAACGAGGACGTAGACTGATCCTACGATGATATTCAGCCATCGGACAAGTCTGCTTTTTAGAAAAAGGTTTGCCACAATCATGAGTGTAGGTATAATCATCAGGAATCCCATGCCTACCAACATTCCTTGGCTAGCCGTAAAAGGTCCCATTATACCCTCGTTCATTTCCATAACATGTCCCGGTCGGAATAACGTATAGATGTCGCAATATACATATAACAACATCATAGTTATCCAGAGTCCGCTCAGCTTCGTTCGCATGCTCGGTACTCGATCGATTAGTTTTTTCATTTTAGTTCCTCCTTTTTTAGTTGCGAGATACAGTTTTCTGCCCATTCAATCATTGCTAACTTCTGCATCGTTACGAAATCCATGGTCATTAGCCAATACTTGCTTTTTTCCTCACCTCCTTTCGCAATATGCGCATAGGCCGCCGCATTTTTCTGAGCCTGTGGACGTTTTACACCTATTGAAACCCTGGTCTGATCGCGGAAGTCCCGCAATAGTTTGATGGTCGCCTCTGGATCATCCGATCCAAAAAACACTCTCATCAGCATGGCAATATGTGGATTTTCGATTTCGACTTTTGCTTCTGACAGCCAGTCCGAAAACTCTTTTCTCCCTAAGTCCGTAATTGAATAGACTTTCTTATTTGGTCGATCACTCTGAATCACATTTCTTGACACCACCAGCCCCCGCTCTTCCAACCGGCCGAGCTCGCGATATATTTGGCTATTTTGTGCATGCCAAAAAAAGTTCAGCGAACCGCGAAACAACTTGGATAGATCATATCCAGTAGCGTCCTGGTAAGTCAGTAGCCCCAAGAGCCCATATTGCAAAGTCATTCCCTATGTTCCTTTCCTACCCTATGCTTGCACGTTTCCCGAGTAGCACTGTAAACGTGCGAGTATGCTATTGATACTCTACTAGTAGAATATATCACTTGACGCTATAAGTCAAGACGTATTTTGCGCACCCTAGCGCCCCGCAAGCATCCTCGCGATATCTGGGTTCTGTCTAACTAGTTCAAAGCCGAGCCAGAGGCTTTCGTTCAACCCGACAAAATCCATCGAACCCACGCCAACCCGATTTGCACCAGTAGCATAGGGACTGACCGGATGCTCTCGCAGGTATTTGATTAACGCCGGATTGATCTTGATAGCGGAATGGTAGGGGTCATGCTTGAGATCAAAAGCCACCGTCGAAGAAAAGCGCGTCATTTTACCGCGGTTATCGCTCAAATTGGCATTCCTGATATGCTCGGCCAGTGCTGGCCCATCCTTAGCTTTATTGGTGCCGCCCGCAAAGAAACTGTCGCCGCTCATCACCTTTTCATGTTTGCCTGAGTCGCCCAGGTCGTCAAACACATCTCTGCCACCCTCACTTTTGATATAACGCAAACGCCAAGGGTCATACTTGTAGCCATCGGCCAGATGAACACTGCCGCTTCCCAGCGCATACCCCTTACCAACCGCATCCGATATCAGCATCATCTTGCCGCGCAAATCCTTGAGCCTTGGCAGGCGCTTACTCCGGTCTATCGGTCTACCTTCATCCACATAAATCATCCGGCTAAAGTCCTTCAGAATGCCCTTAACTTCTTGAACATACTTCTTAACTTTATCGCTCGCGACAAGAGCTTCGTTTTTAATATCCTGCTCAACTGTTATCCACACAAAAACACCCTCGGTCGGGTGCTCGCGCAACAAAGCCCCCAGCTCATTAAAAGCATCACGCAAGCCAATGTGGCTATAAGCCCCGATATGCCCAACTCCAACATCGGCCACATGGCACATGCCAATCCGCTTTTTCGACTTGTCCCAATAAATACGAAAATCAAAGAAACGCACCCCCGCTCGAAACTGCTGGCTAATATCCAGATACTGAGTTCTGGCCGAGATAATTGGGGCAATTTCGGTCTCCATATTGGATTCCCACATAGCGCTGTCGTGCGTGCCCGGTATGGACAAATCAGCAATGGACCTGCCGTCCTCAACATGCTTCATCCATTCCCACAATAACGGCGTTTTCGCAGCGGGCGCGCTTTTCTTGTAGCAGATATAAACATAGTCCCCGCCCTGCTTATAATTGAGATCGCAGTCGATTTTCGTGAAACCAGCCGGAGTCGGCGCACCTTTGCTTTTTGAAGACATGATAGTCACATCCTCAATAGCGTTCGCATCAGTGATTCCTAAAATACCCTTCCGGAAGTAGAGACGGTAGTTCTTACTCTTATTCGGTTGGTGGTCGTCCCGGTCAAAGCCAGACAAGCTCTCGCGGTCAGAAACTGTAATATCCGTCACGGGTTCGCCCTGAAAACGCGGGTCCTTCCGATAGCAAAGATAAAAATAATCCCCCTTAGCTCCCTTGCGCAGGTCCTGGGGAAGCTTCGTGAACCCATCCGGCACCTTAGCGTCCTTCCCCTGAATAATCATAATATCTGTGATATACGCCATCTTACCCCCTTTGTTTTAATCATTGCAATTATGATTATACCACGACTCCCTAGCTCTTGCGCGCAACTATCCGATTGTATTGGTGAATAGTCTTACCATCGAATGTCAACAGCATCAGGTAGCCGGCAATACTATTTATCGTAGCATCCTCCGCGATAGACTTGCGTAAAACCTTGACCAGCCGTGGGTGGTCAAAATAAAACCGCGATATCCTCTCCAGCCTCCTTAAATTCGGACGTATCTTTTCGGTCAAATCCGATATCTCGATGTCAGTAAAGCCGTTTCGCTCCAGGTACCTCCTCGTATTGCCAATATAGTGATCGTTCGGCGTCACTCGCATCCCGGCCAGCGTAATAGCGGAAACACGCTTTTGGAAATCTGTCATTTTTCCGCGTGGCAACGGCTCATAAACATCAAAAACTATCAATAGCCCACCGGGCTTTAGCACCCGCGACAACTCGCGTACCACCTTTTCTTTTCTTTGACTATGACAAATTGTTTCAACGGCAAACACAATATCAAAGGAGCCTCCTGGGGGGGGGCGAATTCCGATAGGTCGTTATAGTCGCCCTCTACTAGTGTCACATTGCGCGGCACCTTAGTTTTCAAGAAACCACGATTGGGAATATCGAGCGCGGTAAACTCAACATTCGGGAAACGTTTGGCCAGATATTTGGTATTTGCGGCTTTGCCAGCGCCGACTTCCAAAACCTTCGCTGTGCTGCCCGTGATATATTCGGCGACGAATTGCGGTTGACGCCGAAAGTCTTTTCGATGGAACTCACCGTCCTCCGACAGCGCCATGTGGATATTGTGCCCGCCGCCCGAATGTACGATATTATAGAAAAAGTCGGAAAACCGATAGTACCTCGCAACACTATCCTGGTCGGTTTTATGGCGCAGCAAATCGTCCAGATTATAATAAGTCTGGATTCTCCCAAGTCTTTTCTGCAGTTCGTTTGTCTGTTTCATGGTAATTGCAGGGGATGCGACGGGCTAGGGCCATTCGCCACTAGCTGCCCAATCCTTTCTTTATCATCTCGATGTACTTATCCGGATTCTCAAGCTCATGAAAAGCAGCAACAGCGGCTAAAGAGTCGATAGTTTCCGACGCCGCTTGGCGAAACCGTTCCGCGGACATCTCGTCAACCAAATCTAAGTAAAATCCGTATAATTCTGCGATATCCTCGAGGATTTCGTCGCCATATTTAACAGTATATTGTCGCATTTTTTAAAGCCTTAATCCGTAAATCAAGTTTTTTCGGAACTCTTCTTTCGAGAGCACCCCCCTCTCCACGCTTGGCTTTTGCTATGCGCCTCTCGATATGCGCAACAAAATCCCCCGCATCCTTATCCCGGACGAAGACTTTCGAGCGCAAAGTTATTCTTTTTCTATTCATGCCATCATTTTAGCATACTATATCACAAAAAAGTAGGTTCTGCTTAGATAGCTAGTCGTTCGCATCACCCGCGTCGAAATGAGGCCGCGTTATATCCGGTAACCGAAGAATAATCGATACTTTTACTTTCATCTCTCCTCCTTTAGAATATATCTTAGGTCTTCCAAGACCAATGCCATATTTCTCATACCATTCCCTACCGGATAATATACTGGATAGACGTCGTATACGTTGCCGCCAATTTCTTTTCTAAAGGACCGCTTTCTGCACCTTGACACATTAATTGGCGATTCGAGCAATAATGAACTGACTTGATTTCCGAAAGATATAATCATCT
>DBCV01000062.1:6124-6259 GCA_002293245.1 Candidatus Saccharibacteria bacterium UBA949
TCTGGCAGTGGCCTGGCGTCTACTTGAGTGCATTTACCGAGATTTGTTATAAAATATCTTTTATCCTCGACATCCTTATATACTTTGTCCGCGAATTCATAATCCCATTCACTAGCTTTCTTCCTTTGAATCTCT
>DBCV01000043.1 GCA_002293245.1 Candidatus Saccharibacteria bacterium UBA949
GACGAATGACGGTGGGCGCAAAGCGCCATCACTCGAGATTCAGATACCCGACCCAAGTTTGTGTCCGCGGTATCAGGCGGTGATTTTGGAACTGCCGGAAGACGGCGAAAAACCCGCAAACACGCTCTTGCAAATGCAAACCTACATCGCCCGCTCCGGCATGCGGCCCATCGATCGCATCGTGGACGTCACCAACGACCTGATGCTGCTTACCGGCCAGCCAATTCATGCTTTTGACTACGACAAGTTCCTCAAAGTTGGCAACTTTAATACGCCAAAGGTCGTCGTGCGGGCAGCCAAAAATGGCGAAAAACTCAAGCTCCTCGACGGCAAAACTATCGAACTAACCACTGGCGACATCGTGATTTGTAGCGGCTATACGCCGGTCGCCCTGGCCGGCGCCATGGGCGGTGAGAGCACCAAGATCGACGCCTCAACCAAGCGGATTTTGGTGGAAGTCGCCACCTTCAACCTATACAAACTGCGCGGCACGTCCATGCGCCACGGCATCTTTTCCGAAGCCGTCACCCGCTTCACCAAAGGTCAACCAGCCGCGCTGACCGCGCCCGTCATCCAGAAATCTATCCAAGTTTTTGCAAATTACTGTGCAACAACGCAAGTATCGCAGATCTTCGATGAGTATCCAAATCCAATACAAAATCCGGCCATCAAAATCGACCTGCAAGATATCAACGCCCTGCTAGGCACCAAGTTTGCAAAACAAGAAGTCGAAAAGACTCTGACAAACGTTGGCTTCAACGTCCAAAACGGTTTTGACGTCACACCACCCTACTGGCGCACCGACATCCACATAAAAGAGGACATCATTGAAGAGATCGGTCGGTTGAACGGCTTTGATAACACGCCGCTATCCTTGCCCAACCGCCCCTTCAGGCCTGTCAGAATTGCCAAGGTCGACATCCTCAAAGCCAAGATTCGCAAGGTTCTCAAAGAATTCGGCGCAAACGAAGTCTTGACCTATTCTTTCGTGAATGGCGATCTGCTCAAAAAGGCTGGCCAAGACCCCGAAAATTCGTACAAGATCGCTAATTCCATTAGTCCAGACCTGGAATACTGCCGCCAGAGCCTAACCCCCAGCCTGCTCGAAAAAGTTCATCCAAATGTCAAAGAGAATTACGACCAATTCGCGCTGTTCGAGGTCAATAAAATCTCGCAAAAGTCCGATGGCTTGAACGACGAAAACGTGCCGGTAGAAAAAAACAAAGTGGCACTGGCCATAACGAGCCAAAGTGCCGAAAAAACCGGCAATTCTTCCGCTTACTACACGGCGAAAATGTACGCCGAAAAACTATTGAACAATCTGGGCATCACGCCAGAGTTCCGCCCACTGGAACCAATCTCGGCCGTCGCCCGGCCTTTTGAAAACAAGCGCGCCGCAGGGGTTTACGACAAAGAAACCGGCAAAGTGATTGGTGTAGTTGGCGAATACAAGCGCAGCGTGGCCCGCGGCTTTGATCTGCCGGTCTTCACCGCCGGCTTCGAGCTGGGCATCGACTACATTCTCGACTTATTGCCAGAAAAACCGTTCGAGTACCAACCTCTCAGCCACTTCCCCAGCACTTCTCGCGACCTAACCTTGCGCGTAGCCGCCGACCTGCCATATATCCAGGTCGAGGATCTGGTCAGCGGGAATCTGACAAAGCAAGGCTTGGTCTTCAGCATCAGTCCCATCAGCATCTACCAAAATCCGGATCAGAAAGAGTTCAAAAATATCACGCTGCATCTGGAGTTTGCCTCCCATACCAAGACCTTGCAACCGGCCGAAATTGCTGATATAATGGGAAACACCAAGGTGGAGGCGAATCAAAAATTAAGTGCAGAGGTGGCATAAATCAGGAGGTAAAATGATTGAGCAAGAAAGCAAAACTAGCAAAAAAAGCCGTGTGGTGACGTGGGTCATCGCGGTCTTGATGATTGGCGGCATTATCACAGGCTTTGTGGCCATGATTGTCGGCAGCGATAACAGCCAAAAGGACGCCATGGCGGTCGAAGAGGCCCAGGCTCGCCTGGCAGAAATTGACGCGGATTACACCGCCAAGGCAGACGTGCGGGATGCGGAGCTTTCCAAGAAGTATTACAAAACGTTGGCGGAATATAAATCTCAAGTCAAGGCTTATAACGCAGCTGCAGTCACCGAACTCAAAACCGAGGATCTGAAAGTCGGCGATGGCGCAGAAATTACCGAAAACACCGAGTACGACGCATATTATATCGGTTGGCTGTCCGATGGCACGACCTTTGACTCCTCGTTCAAAGATGAGACTTCGGAGTTGCTCAAGTCGCCGATCAGTGGTGCTGATGTGTTCGTGCAGGGCTGGAAAACTGGCATCGTTGGTATGAAAATGGGTGGCGTGCGGCTATTCACGATTCCGTCCGACCAAGCCTACGGCGAAGTTGGCTCCGGCACCACCATTCCGCCCAATTCTCCGCTCAAGTTTGCCGTGTTAGCAATTCCGCCAGTAGAAAAAATCACATGGCCGGATGATGCTGTCGAGGCCTGTATTGCCGTTTACACTGGTCAAATTGGCGACGAACAAACCACCCAGACCATTTGCCAAACTTCTTACGGAAACGAGTAGACCCTATGGACGATTTAGCAATTATCGGCTCTGGTCCGGCAGCCTTGACTGCAGGACTGTATGCCGGGCGAGAAAAACTGGCAGTTAGCATATACGAAAAAGCCAGTATGGGGGGGCAGTTATCCGCGATTTCTGCCATCGAGAATTTTCCCGGCGCGCCCGATGGCTCAACTGGCATGGAACTGGCCAACCGCTTGCGCGAACAGGCCAAAAGCTTCGGCGCACAACTCAGGTATGGCGAAGTTTCGTCCGTTAAAAGGACAAAAGATGCTTTTGAGCTGGTGGTTGACGGGCAAAAAAAACGAGCCAAGGCGGTGTTGGTCGCAACTGGTTGCACACATGTACATCTGGGTGTTCCGGGCGAAAAGCTGGCTGGCGTGCACTACTGTGCCACTTGCGACGGTGCATTTTATAAAGGCAAGAACATTGCAGTGGTCGGTGGCGCCAATTCCGCGGTTCAGGAAGCCCTGTTCTTGACTAGATTCGCCAACCACGTGACGATTGTGGCGCTCTTTGACATCATGGCCTGCGATGTGCTGCAAAAACGCCTGGCCGAGGCGGTCAAGGCCGGCAAGGTTAAGGTGCTCACCCACACCGAAACGCTAGAGATTACTGGCGAGGAACGCGTGAGTGGCCTGCGGGTCAAGGACAGCAAAACCGGCAAAGAAAGCTCGGTAAAAGCGGACGGCGTGTTCGTGTTCATCGGCCTCAAGCCGTCGGCCGAGTTTTTGGCAAACTCCGGCGTAGAGCTGAGCATAACCAGAAATAAATGCTATGTAATTTTGTAATTTAGCAGTATTTTAAAAGCAATTAATTTCTATGCATTTTAACGAAACAATAACCCATCGTTCAGCCACGGCCCACCGCTCGACTAAGGTCATGTTGGGCTGTTCTTATTCAGCTCGTACCCTATACTGCACGTAACAGCAGGTAACCTTCACAACTGCCAGTTCCTCTTGTAGCTGCCTTATTTAGAAGCAAGGGTGCAACGTGGAAAAGCTGCAGTATTTAACAAGCAGCTGTACCAACACTAAGCCAGGAGCGAACTATTCAGTTGGGCACTACTCCCTTAATTCACAAATAACTAAGGACAAGCATCAGAGCCTCTCCAAGTTAACACATAACCAGTGCGACAAGATATTCCTGTCTATATGGAACGCGAAGATTCATTACCGTGTCAACAACAG
>DBCV01000032.1 GCA_002293245.1 Candidatus Saccharibacteria bacterium UBA949
GGCGTTGCCGTAGCCGATGGGGCAGTCAAAGGCCATGTGAATGTCGGAGCCGATTTGGTGCTGGGCTTGCATGGAGGATTCGGGGGTGATGGTGAGTTGGTCGCCATTGATGTGCGAGCGGAAAGTGGCGCCATCCGGGGTGATTTTGACGCCGGGGAGGCTCATGATTTGGAAGCCGCCGGAATCGGTGAAGGTGGGGCGGTGCCAGCCCATAAACTCCGCAAGGCCGCCGGCTTGTTGGATGAGTTCGGTGCCGGGTTGGAGGATCAGGTGATAGGTGTTAGATAAAATGGCTTGNNGGCGGTCAAGGCCTTGACCGCCGCCTTGGTGCCGGCCACGATAAAGGCTGGCGTGTGGATTAAACCGTGCGGGGTGGAAAGCACCCCGGTTCGCGCCAGCGAACCGGGTAGTTTGGTTCTAATTTCGAAGAAATTAGTTAGTGCCATGGGCAAGGGTTAGTCGGTGACTTCGACACCCATTGAGCGGGCGGTGCCGGCAACTACTTTGATGGCGCCTTCTATATCGATTGCGTTCAGTTGATCCATCTTGGCTTCGGCAATTTCTTGGAGTTGGGCTTTGGTAATTTTGCCAACTTTTTCGGTGTTGGGCTTGCCGCTGCCTTTTTCCAGCTTGATTTTTTCGCGGATTAGGTCGTCGACTGGCTGGCCCAGACTCTTCCAGGCGAACGTGCGGTCTTCGAATACTTGCAGATGCACGATGACGTTTTTGCCCATCAGGCCTTTGGTGGCTTCGTTGAATGGGTTAATGAACTCCATCATGTTTAGGCCCCACTGGCCTAGGGTTGAGCCGACTGGTGGTCCAGCGGTTGCCCGGCCGGCCGGGATGCGCAACTTTAAATTTCCGATTACTTTCTTTTTTTCTGCCATAAATAATTATCCTTCCTCGGTGCGTAACACTAATAATATATCAAAAAATGCACAAAATGTAAATAGCTAGATTTTCTTGACTTGTAGGGCGTCGAGTTCGATGGGGGTTTCGCGGCCAAACATGCTGACCATGACTTTGATTTTACCCTTGAGTTTGTCGATTTCGGAAACGGAGCCGTCGAAGCCTTTGAAGGGGCCGTCGATGATATTGACGATTTCGCCTTCGGAGAAATTGATGTCGTATTTGGGGTCGTCGATGCCCATGCGTTTCTTGATTTTGTTAATTTCTTTTTCGCTGACGGGGGTGGGTTTACCGTCCACGCCGATGAAGCCGGTGACGCCGGGGGTGTTGCGGATGATGTACCAGGTTTCGTCGGTGAGTTTCATTTCTACCAGGACGTAGCCTTGGAAGATTTTGCGGTCCACGATTTTGCGCTTGCCGTTTTTGATTTCGATTTGCTTTTCTTTTGGCACCATGGCGTCGAAAATCTTATCGGCGAATTCGATGGTGTTGGTGCGCTGGCGAATGCTGTCGGCCACCTTGTCTTCGTGCTCTGAATAGGTGCTGATTGCGTACCAGGCTCTTGTGTCATCATATCTTGTGTTTGCCATTTTGTTAGTTCCTTTCTTTCTGTTGTATTAGGCTCTTAATAGGTTTTTGAATATAAAATCGAACAGCATGTCTAGGAGCAGGACGAGTGCGGTGAAGGCCAGCACGTAGATCACCACTGCGAGAACCATTTTCCAGGTAGCTTTGCGGGTGGGGAAGTGGACTTGTTTGAGTTCTGCAAATGCGCCACGAAAGTAGCCGACTTTTTTGGTTTTTGGTGCCTTGGGGGCTTTTTCTATTTTCTCTGCTTTCACTTTTTCCGTTGTTTTTGCCATATGATTCGTACCCTCTTTCATGCTGCTTAAAAAATCTGCTTTAAGCAGATTGTCAAGTACTATTCTACACCTCGTAGAATTATATGTCAAGTTTTTAGCCAATTATGATGATGGCGGCGATCATGAGGGCAGTGGCGACGGCGTGGTGAGCGACGGATTTGCGGGTGAGTTTTTCGCGGCCGAATTTGGGGACGATGATAGTAAGGATGATGCCGCAGACAAAGGCGGTGATTAGTTCGGCGACGCCTTCCACTACGGAGAGCAGGGCCAGAGGAGCGACTAGTACTCCGAAGCGCCAGATAATCTCGGCGCAGGTGGTGCCGAGGTCGTCGAGTGCGGTCCAGAAGATCTTTTGGCCGAGTTTGCCGCGTTTGAGGTATTTGCGAAAGTCACGCCGCCAGCTTTTAATGCAGGCAAAGAGGACAAGGTTGCATAAAATGGTGCCAACTAGCAGCCAGAAAAAACTAGGGAGAGTTGAGGCAAGACCCGCGCCTTCGGCGGTAGGTGTGGCACCGCTGATGAATATCACATCGCTAATGACCCAGATGGTACAGGCCAGGAGGATGTTGCCGGCTGTTTTGAGGTTGAACTTGAGTTTTTTGGCGCCGGCGGCCGAGACGACCACTACGGATGCGAGCAGAATCAGCAGGAAGCCAGCGAATTCTGGCAGCGAGATTGATTGGCCGAGAAAAATCGTGGCGAAGCATAGTGAGATGATTGGCGAGAGCTGCATGAGCAGTGTGACGTCTGTGGTGTCGCTGCGACGGAGCGAAAACCAGTAGAAAATCGTGCCGATGACGTCGGCGGCGCCGGCCAGTATCAGGATCCAGGTATTGCCGGCACTGAAAATGTCGCCGCGAAGGAAGATCAGCAGACCAATGGCAATGGCAAGTTCGGTGAAGATGAATAGACCCTGGGAGGCCTTGGGGTTGAGGCGTTTGGAGTAGTGATCGACGAGGTAGTTATCGACAAAGTTGCCGAGGGCGTAGAGAACAGCGGCGGCGATAGGAATCCACAACCAGGGCATAGGGCGGGTTAAACCCTTTCGGCGAGGATCACGGTGCGGTGATCGTAGGTGTTGATTTCGCGGTCAAATTCGCCGGTGCAGGTCATGAGGGCCAGGAATTGGGACTGGCTGGCTAGGTCCTCGGGCGGGGTGAGGAGTTCGAACATGCTGATGGTCGAAAGCTGAACGGTGCGAATAGATTGGACCCGGTAGTTGATGATTTGACCGCTAGCCAGAGTGATGGTGATGGTGTCGGCTTCTTTGAGGTTCTCAAGTCCGGTGAAAACACCAGGGGTGTGACCGTCGAGGAAACTGACGCCGGGCTGGCCGGGTTGCGACGACAGATTGAACCAGCCGACGGTGTGCTCCGGAACGTCAACTTTGCGTTGATCCGTTACGCCGACTTCGGTGATTTTGGCGCGAATTTTGGCTGCTGGAATTGAGATGTAGCCGAGGGGGGTTGCGTTGTCTTTTGGCGCGTTGGTGGGGTCGGAGCTATTGGCTAGGCCGGCGGGGCTGGATGGGGCCTTGGGGGTATTGACTTGCGCATCTGTGCTATTGATGTCCGGGCCAGCCAAAATGCCGGTGTTTGTGCCGGTTTGCCCGGTTGTGGTGTAGATGATTTCTTCGGCGTTGGTGGGGTCGGTCAGGACGTTGCCAGACAGGCAATAATAGGCGACCGTGACGGCGGCCAGCATAACTAGGGCTTTCATGGCTTTCCATTGGATTCCCGAAACCGAGAATATGTCGCGTTTAATTTCAAGCATTTTTCCTCCTTTGCCTTTCCTGAGTCTATATTAGCACGAGGGGGATGGGGGTGTCAATAGGAAAGCACAAGGGAAATGGGGTCGCTGCAGCTCGCATATCTTTTTTCCTCAGTTTGTCGCCTTACGCCACATATTCCTCACGAGGGACGTCGTTCGGCCAACCCGTCGTCACGGNNTCTCGGCCCGTTGGCCTGCGAGATGCCCTCGTGAGGAATATGTGGCTTCGGCGAACATAAATGACAGTGCGACCTCGCAGCAGTCGCAGCTCGTTTTTGCTTTACTCTGCATATCCCCAGGTTTGGCCGGTGGGAGAGTCTTTGACGGCGATGCCGAGTTTGGTGAGGGCGGCGCGGAGCCGATCTGATTCGGGCCAGTTTTTGGCGGCGCGGGCGACTTGGCGTTCGGATAGGAGTGATTTGGCTTCTGGGCTGATGTCGGGGGTGGTGCCGAGGAGGTCGAGCCCGAGCGCGCCGTCCAAAAACTGGAGAAGACCATCGCCGGGGGTGAAGGATTCGGGGAGTTCGTCGACCGCGGCTAGGGCTTCGGGGGTGTTGAGGTTGGAACCGAGGGCGGCGATGGTCTTCCTCTGCGCCGCGGACTCGATTTCCGCATCAGTTGCTCCGCCCTGCCACCTGCGGGCTGCCAGATTGCGCCAGTTCAAGCGTCTTTGCCGGGCGCCGGCCAAGCCGTCAAAAGTGAAATTGCGCTCGCTGCGAAAATGTCCCTGCAGTGTCCACATTTTGTAGTCTAGGGGGCGAAAACCTCGCGCAGCCAGGTCAGCCAGGGTATAGATATTGCCCAGGCTTTTGCTGATTTTTTCGCCGTCTATCATGATGTGGTCGCAGTGCAGCCAGTAGTTGGCGAGCTTGGCGCCGTTGGCGGCTTCGCTTTCGGCGATTTCGTTGGTGTGGTGGA
>DBCV01000005.1:0-816 GCA_002293245.1 Candidatus Saccharibacteria bacterium UBA949
CGAGAAGATTGACATCGTGGCCTGGAACGAAGATCCGAAGATTTTTATTAAGGATGCTATCAGCCCGGCCGAGATAGAAAAGGTTGAAGTGACGGACGAGGGCAGAAAACGCGCAAAGGTGTTGGTCTCCGAAGACCAGCAGCCGATTGCCATTGGTCGCTCGGGCCAAAACGTCCGGCTAGCCTCCAGATTGACTGGCTACGAGCTGGATATTGAAGTTGCTAAACCCAAAGCGCCGGCCAAAAAGGTCGAGAAGCGCACTAGCAAAAGTGTTGAGAACAGCCTGTTTGCGGCCGTAAAAGAGGCCGAAAAAACCGACTAGGCTGGTTTGCCGGCAAAGAAAAGGCCGCCCAGAGTAAAACCGGGCGGCTTTCGTTGGCGCTGTGCGCCGGAAGGTGCTTTTTTAGTGTATTGGGATACCGTGACCTTCGGGAAGGCTCTTGGCATCTTCGACGTCGGGGCCGACTACGCTGGGGAAATTGGTGGCGGATTCGTCGGCGCCGTGGACGCCGGTGGGCTCTTTCGGTTCGTCGTTTTCATTGGGATTGACGTCCTTGACGTCAGGGCCGACAGCGCCGGTTGCGCTGGTTACGGCCTCTTTACCCGCACCCACCGGTCCGGTGGGTGGCGCAGGGGAGCGATATTCGGGTTCCTGTTTGGTGCCCTTGTCATTCATGACAATACCTCCATGTTGTAGTTAGCCAACTCGGTCAGCACTAAAAATCGTAAAGAACAGGCCGCTAAGTGACTACTTTGGCAATTTTAGCACACAACGATGGAAATGTCAATAGGAAAAATGAAAAACAGGTTAAGAAT
>DBCV01000005.1:830-4501 GCA_002293245.1 Candidatus Saccharibacteria bacterium UBA949
GGCGGAATTGGTAGACGCGCTAGCTTCAGGTGCTAGTGAGCATTCGCTCGTGGAGGTTCAAGTCCTCTCATGTGTACCATATTATTTTAGGGTGCGAAAATAATTAAAAAAGGAGGTGCAAAAATGTCAATGGGTAAAGAATTTAAGGATTTCATAGCCAAGGGCAATGTGATGGATCTGGCGGTAGCCGTGATTATCGGCGCAGCGTTCGGGGCAATCGTCACATCTTTGGTGAATAACATCTTGATGCCGATCGTCGGCATGGTAATGGGCGGGGTGAATTTCTCCGGATTGAGTGTGAATATCGGCAGCGCGCATATTATGTATGGCGCGTTTATTCAGAGTATTATCAACTTCTTGATTATAGCGTTCTGCGTGTTCATGATAGTCAAATTTGTCAACAAAGTGACTAAACGTGGTGCTAGCGGCCCGGCACCGCAGGCGGTGGCCGATGCTACTCTGCAGAAAACCGAGGTCAAAGAGATTGAGGTTCTGGAAGAGATTCGGGACTTGCTGAGAAGGTAGTGTTAGTATTTGTTTTTTTGCCGACACTACTTTCGAGGTGATTATCGAGGACGGCGAGAGTATCAGCGACGAACGCCGTGACGACGGCCGTGAGGAGTGTACCGAGAAATGACGGTGGATGCGAAAGAATGCTAAAAAACCTATCTACCTAATCGCTCAAACACCCTCGCCTTATACGCCTCCACCCCCGGCTGGTCAAACGGATCAACCCCCAGCATCAACGCCGACAAGGCACAAGAGAACTCAAAAAAGTACAGCAGGTGCCCGATAGAACGCGCCGAAATCTCCGGCAACTCCAGTATCATATTCGGTGTACAACCACCATCATCGCCACAAGTCGAGTGCGCCTCAGCCACTGCCAGCAACGCTTGATCATTCGCCCAAGCCAGAGTCTTCCCGGCCAAGTAATTCAGCCCATCCATATCATCTTTCTCGGCCGGAATCACAAACTCACCCGTATCACCAACCCGAATCACCGTCTCAATCATGTTCCTCGGCCCATCCTGAATATACTGCCCCAAAGAATGCAGGTCAGTCGTGTAGCCAACAGAGGCAGGGAACAATCCCTTACCATCCTTGCCTTCGCTTTCGCCAAACAACTGCTTCCACCACTCTGCCACATAATTCAAACTCGGCTCGTAACTCGCCAAAATCTCGGTTGTTCGCCCCTTGCGCAAACACAGGTTCCGCAAAACCGCATACAGAGCAGCCGCATTCTCCCGAACCCCACCCAGCCCCGAAGTTCCAGACCCCTCGTCGCCTCGGTATTCTGCCCACGCATCCGCCGCTCCAGCCATAAACTCGCGAATGTCAACGCCAGAAACAGCAATCGGCAGCAGCCCAACAGTAGTGAATACTGAATACCGTCCGCCAATATCGTCAGGCTCAATAAACACCCGCCACCCCTCTTTCACTACCATGTTATGCAAGGTACCCACCGAATCCGTAGAAACAATCGTTCGTTTGCGCGCCTCCTCCTCGCCGTACCTTTCCACCAATTTCTGTCGCAAAATCCTAAAGCCCAAGGATGTTTCCAGAGTCGTACCAGATTTACTATTCACATTCAAGTAAAAATCCTTCCCCTCTAACGCTGCCAGCACCTTATTCAATTCAACCGTGCTCAAACTATTGCCCGCAAACAGCACCGGAAAATCACTATCTGCGCCAGATTCCGAAAGCGCACTCACCACTGCTTTGGCCCCCAGATATTGCCCGCCAATCCCCAAACATACCAACACATCTGCTCGTTCCCGAATCTCAGCCGCCATCTCCAATACCCGCTCAAACTCCGCCTTATCATACCGTCCCGGCAGGTCTAACCATCCAGTCATATTCAACCCCTGCAGCTTACTGAACGCCGCCTCCGCCTCCGGCCACGCCGCCTCTACCTCGGCATCGCTCACAAATCCATCAATATACTTTGTGTTTAACTTCAAACCCATAACTTCTCCTCCACTGGTTATGCCACTCATTATATACTGTGCCCGGCCAAAAGAAAAGCCCCCTCATCATCGGGAGCTTAGACAAATCACGGCCCAGCCGTTGTATGCTAGAAGAATCACTCAGACTTTACCCCCGGGCTAGCCAGCCCAAGCAGTTCCGACGTCACCACCATCTGATACCCGCTATCCTTTAGCGACTTCAATATCTCATCCAAAACTACGGGCGTATAGATAGAATTGGGGTCAGTATGGAAAAGCAATATCGATCCATTCCCCAGACTTTTATTGTCTAATACCTGCCGAATCTCTTTCTCGGCGCCCAGCGCCATCCAGTCCAGGCTGTCCACATCCCAATTCACAGTGTAGTAGCCTAATTCATTCGCAGCCTTAATCGTCGAACTGTTATACTCGCCATACGGCGGCCTATAAAGATTCATCTCGAACCCCAAGGCTTCCACAATCTTGTCGTGAACACCCACTATCTCTTTTCGATTGCGCTCAAGCGAGTATTCGGCCACATGCAGATGTTTGTCGCCATGGTTGGCGATCTCATGGCCCGCTTCGTAAATCTCCAGCAGAGCATCCATATTCTTGTCAACCCAAGTACCACAAACAAAAAACGTGGCTTTCACCTGATTTTCGTCCAGAATCCGTAGGATCTCCGGCACATTAGCTGAATCCCACGATGAATCGAAAGTGATGGATATCCGACTGTCCTCAATCGTCGCTCGTCGGATCGGCGAATACAGATTTACAGTAGTTTCCGACTCCGCAAGCAATAGCACGTCAGGTTCTGGGGCGGGAGCGCTAGATTCAGCGCTCCTTTCCACCACCTTGAACATCAGACTCTCCCACATCATATCCGCTCCTACAAACCGGACGGTCACATAAATCGGCCGGGTCTCGTCAAAAACATACATCTGTTTGCCCTCGCTGTTCAGGCCCGAGTACCAGCCATTCATCCAGGCATTGTCGCTGTGTGGATACCAGTCTGCGCCAGGTGGGTGCAGCACTACATCAACATCAAATGGACTGTCTTCCGCCGCAGCTACATCCGCTTGCTCCGGTATCTTTTCCGCCAGTGAACGAACGTTCGTTAACTCAACATAGCACGGCACGCTGACTGGTGTATCATTCCAATCTCGAGTGTCAGCATTGTAGTTAAACGCGACGATTTCCGTCACTAACGACAAAAATGGTGTTTCCCTATCCCAATCCGGAAATTCCGGCGGAATCGGCAAGTCAGTATTCGCAATAACCCCGCCAATCCGGCTGATCGAACCATCAAACAGATTAGCCAGAGATTCCACTTCAATGACATGAACGGTCTCCTGCACATTGTAATACTGCCAAAACCCGCTCTGGCCGTTGATATCGGCCACCCAAAAGTTGGCTTCTTCTTTCGGCAGTTCGTCTAACGGAATCATATCGTTTGTAAAAAACGTCATATGTTCCGCAAAACTAAACCCGGCCGCGAACGACTCTTGAGCCTCTTCGTAGGTTGTCGCCAACCTCAGCTCGGCACTAGCCATCATGGGCATTCCGGCCATCAACAGGAGTGCCAGTAACAATGCAACTAGCTTCTTCATGGTGCATACCCCTTTCTTCCAGCAAAATTAAAGATCACCTTTCGGCATCTATCATTGTATCATACTGCACCCATAGCTGTCAATGTTGACTTTCTGAACCACCCACACTTTTTGT
>DBCV01000012.1 GCA_002293245.1 Candidatus Saccharibacteria bacterium UBA949
AATCGGGCGAGCTGATCCAGCGGGTCGTTGAGTTCGGAAAATCCGTTGCCAAGTTCGCTGCCGGCGATAACTGGCTGGAATCTTTGGACGGTTTTGCCGTCGGGGTTGGATTTAGAGAGTGGCGAAATGAACTTGGGGGTATTGATAAGCCAGATGGGGCCGGCGACGGTTTTGCGGATATTTTTCCAGAGTTTGTCGATACCTCGGGCACGGTTTTCGGTTTTTTCGACTTCTAGGTTGTTGTCTTTGAGGGCTTTTTTGATTTCTTCTAACGACGAATTGAAAACATCAATGCCGTATTTATCTTTGATCACTTGCTCGTAGTCCAAAGTTTGCCATTCGGCGCCCATGTCTATTTCGAAACCTTTGACGTTGAATTTGAGTGTGCCGAAGGTTTTTTCTAGCACAAATTTATACATCTTTTCCATAAACTGCATGCCCCATTGCCAGTCTTCGTAGGCGGCGTACCATTCCATGGCGATATGTTCGGGCAGGTGTTCTTCGGTCATGCCTTCGTTGCGAAAGCGGGGACCTATGTCGTAAACGCGCTCAAAACCGCCGCCAAGTAGCCGCTTGAGCGGTAGTTCGTGGCTAATGCGCAGGTAATAATCTTCGTCCAGGGCGTCGAGATGGGTCTTGAACGGAGTGGCGTCAGCGCCGCCGGTGGTATGCTCAAGGACTGGGATGTTGACTTCGGTGAAGCCGTTTTGGTTAAGGAAGTCGCGGGTGGCTTGCCAAAACTTGCTGCGACGGGTGAAACGCTCGCGAACTTCTGGGTTGACTGCCATATCGACATAACGGCGACGGAGGCGCTCCTCTTTGTCCTTGAAGCCATCGTAGCCCGGCAGGGGTCTGATTGCCTTGGAGAGGATCTTGAAGCTTTGGGTGAAGACTGACGGCTCGCCAGTTTTGCTGCGGCCTAGGTTGCCAGTAGCTGCGATAAAATCGCCGGTGTCGAGCAGGCGCAGGTTTTCTAGGCCCAAGTTATGCTGCTTGTCGAATTTGTCCACGTCGCCATCGCGCAGGAAAAGCTGAATCTTGCCAGTGGCGTCTTCGATGACTATAAAGGCTAGTTTACCAAAGCTGCGGATGGAGACGATGCGGCCGGCCACGTTGACGTTTTTGCCGTTTCTGCCTTCTTCGGCATCTTTAAGTATTTGATCAAAGTCACTGAGTAGCTCGCCGATTTCTACGGTGCGGGCCGAATTGGCGGGATAGGGGTCAACTCCGAGCGCGCGGAGTTCTTCAAGTTTTTTGATTCGTTCGTTTCTAAAATCTTGCAGTGTCGACATGTTGTATATTATATCATGTCTTGGGCTAGACTATTCGACTTCAAGGACTTTGTAAATGGTTTCGCCGGTGGGGGTGGTGATCGTCACTTCGTCGCCAGCTGATTTCTTCATGAGGGCGGAGCCGAGCGGGGATTCGTTGCTGATTTTGGCTTCTAGCGGGTTGGCTTCGACTGCTCCGACTAGGGTGTATTTGACTTTCTTGCCGCCTTTCATGGATAGGGTGACTGTGCTACCAAGACCGACCTTGCCGGTTTTGGAACCGGTAGAAGAGATGATTTTGACATTTTTGAGGATTTCTTCGATCTCTGTGATGCGATTCTCTAGGACTTTTTGTTCGGCGCGGGCGTTGCTGTATTCTTCGTTCTCGCTAAGGTCACCAAAATCGCGAGCTAACGCTAGCCGTTCGGCGATTGCCGGGCGCTGACTCTTAAGGTTTACAAGTTCTTGCTCAAGTTCTTGTTTGCCGAGCTTGGTTAGGTTATAAATTTTTTTCATGGACTATTTACTACTAGGAAAACCCCTTTTCGGATAAGTAGTTTTCTTCCTTTCTGCAAAATATTAGGTTAAAAAACAGAGGTAAACTCCGATTTTTAACGATTAGTTTATAATATCGGTCTTTAGTTTATCAAAAACCTGGGGCGTTGTCAATACTTCGGATTCTCCGGTCCCGCGGTTGGTGAGTTCGAGTTTGTTTCCGGCAATTAGGCGCTCGCTGATGGTGATGCGCCAGGGCAGGCCGATTAGCTCGCTATCGGCGAATTTCTCGCCGGCGCGCGCCGCTTTGCTATTGCGGTCGTCCCAGAGGACTTCGATTCCCTGTTGGGTTAGCTTTTTGTAGAGTGCGTCAGCGGCGCGCGCCACCCCCTCGGAGTCCCCAATTTGCACCAGATAGACTCTGAATGGGGCAACCGCTTCCGGCCAAACCAGGCCTTTTTCGTCGGAAAACTTCTCGGCTATCACGCCCATGGCTCGGGTAATTCCCACGCCATAGCTCGCTAGATAAATGGGCTGTTTTTGGTCATTCTCATCAGTGTAATATATACCCATCTGCTCGGCTTTTTCCGAACCGAAGTTAAAGATGTTGCCGACTTCCGCGCTTTTGACTTTTTCTAGTTTATCTTTGTTCAGCCCGAGCGATTCTACTGCATCGTCCAAAACTTCCTCGTTGACGCCGATTTTCTGCTCTCGGTCCAGGTACAGCCGATCCTCGCCGGCTTCGCAAACTGTCTGGAACTCGTGGCTAAACTTAGTAAACGCCCCGCCAGAAGCGAACGTCATGTAAGTGTCGTCGCCCAGCCCTAGGCGGTCAAAAATCCGCACGTAGGCTTCTTTGACTTTTTCGTAGTACTCGTCCAGATCTGCCTGACTGCTGTGGAGCGAATAGGCGTCTTTCATAACGAACTCCCGCCCGCGCATGATGCCGGCCTTGGCGCGCAGCTCGTTGCGCAGCTTGGTCTGGAACTGGTAAACGGAAATGCCCTTTGAGCTGCCAGCTAATTCTCGCCCCAGGTCCTTATAGCTGCTGACGTATTTTTGCATCATTTTTAGGATCGGCTCTTCGTGGCTCCAGGCAAGGCCCAGCTCAGTTTCATCTTTCAGTTTGGTCTTGAACCAAACGTCCACCACTGCGTCGTCCCAACGCCGAGTTGCTTCCCAGGTCTCGCGCGGCTGCAGGTTGGTCATGATCAGCTCTTGGCTGCCGACTTGATTCATTTCTTCCCGCACGATGGTGCGAATCTTGTTCAGCACTCTTAGGCCGAGTGGCAGATAAGCATAAACGCCGGCCATTTCTTTGTGGATATAGCCGGCCCGCAGCAACAACTGCGCGTTCTTGCTGGTTTCTTCTGCTGGTGCAGTTTTGCTGGTTTTGGTGAATAGTTGGGTGATTTGCATGAGATTCATTATAATGGATTTTTGTTAACTATGCAACAAAGGGACGTCGTTCAGCCAACCCGTCGTCACGGGTGGCTGCCGACTCGCCCTCGGCCCGTGGCCTGCGGGATGCCCTTTTTATGCATAGTTAACAAAAATCCCAAAAATCTCCTTGAAAAACTCTTGCATTTTGGGAAGTGGTTGTGGTAAAATGGGATTAGATTTATAAAAATGTTTTAAACGAGGGTAGGCAAATGGATTACAACCAGGACAACAACAGTAATGAATTTTTCAATAGCGATAGCGAGCTAGCGAAAGCGCTGGCCGACATGGGCGGCGACCAGAGCGGCGCAAAGAAGAAAGAGGATATGGCGGCGCCAGTTGAACCAATGACACCTCCTGCGGCACCGACTGCGGAGCCAGCAATGCCTCCCGCCCCAGCCGAAACTGCCGCTCCTACCGAGATGCCCGAGCCGGCTAGGGCTCCGGAGATGGATGCTTCCGCTCCGACTACCAGCGAGCCTGCGCCAGAAGCTAGCACTTCGATGCCTGCTGGCGATGGCGATCTTGATTCGATTCGCACCAGTGCTATTGCCGAGTTGCGACCACTTTTAGACAAGGTCGAGATTACGCCAGAAGAGAAGTTTACGTTGCTCGTCACATTGTTTAACGCCAATCACGACCAGTCGCTAATGGATCCGGCCTTTGCGGCTGCGCGCGAAATCACCGACGATGCACACAAGGCCGAGGCGCTGCTAGAGGTTATTCGCGACATCAATTCCCTATCGGAATAGTGGATTTTTGTACAAAAAATCACCCCTTTTACAGGGGTGATTTCGCTTTGCACTTCCGGAAGTGCTAATACATTCCGCCGCCCATACCACCCATACCAGCGGGAGCTGCGGCTGCCGGTGGTTCCGGCAGATCAACCACCAATGCGCCCATGGTGATGGCGGTAGCTGCAATAGAAACGGCATTCAGGACCGCTTCTTTGGTCACTTTGACTGGGTCAACGACACCGGCTTTCTTGACGTCAATCACGCCAGCTTCTGGGTTCATGACGTCCACGCCAAATCCGGCTTTGGCTTTTTCGACTTGGGCCAAAAGAGCTTGCGAGTTGAGCCCGGCATTTTCGGTGATTTGCAGGAACGGCATGGCAAGCGCTGCTTTCAAAACTCGCCTACCAGCGGTCACTGCCTCGGATTCACCCTTGGTACTTGCTTCGCTGATGCCGGTCGCCAAGTTCACAAGCGTCACACCGCCACCGGCCACAATGCCCTCGGACAG
>DBCV01000038.1 GCA_002293245.1 Candidatus Saccharibacteria bacterium UBA949
TTGTTCACCATGTAGGGAATTTCGGTGACGATGATTTGGTAACGGCCGTTCTTCATCTCCTCAATTTCAGCGCGGCCGCGCAAAACCACCTTGCCTCGCCCGGTGGCGTAGGCGGCGCGTATGCCGCTGCGCCCCATAATAATGCCGCCGGTGGGGAAATCCGGCCCTTGTATGTGCTCCATCAGGCCGGGCAGGTCTATCTCGGGGTCGTCGATGAGGGCCACCGCGCCGTCAATCACCTCGCACAGGTTGTGCGGGGGGATGTTGGTGGCCATGCCCACGGCAATGCCCATGCTGCCGTTGCATAAAAGGGTGGGGAAGCTGGTGGGCAGCACGGTGGGCTCTTGCAGGCGTTCGTCGTAGTTGGGGGCAAAATCCACCGTTTCTTTGTCTATATCGGTCATCATGGTCATGGCAATGCGGCTCATGCGTGCCTCGGTATACCGGTAGGCCGCCGGGGGGTCGCCGTCCACGCTGCCAAAGTTGCCCTGCCCGTCCACCAGCGGGTAGCGCATGGAAAAATCCTGCGCCAAACGCACCATGGCGTCGTACACGCTGGCATCGCCGTGGGGGTGATAGCTGCCCAGCACGCTGCCCACGGTGTCGGCGCTTTTCTTGGGGGGGTGGCTGTAATCGTTGCCTTTTTCGTACATGGTGTACAAAATGCGCCGATGCACCGGCTTTAAGCCGTCGCGCACGTCTGGCAGCGCGCGGCTTACAATCACGCTCATCGAGTAATCGAGGAAGCTGTCCTTCATTTCTTTCTCGATGTCGCGCACGATGAGCGTTGAATTTGGGTGGCCTTCGATGGGTGCTTTCCTGTCCTGTTCCACTTGGGTAATCCCTTCCTGTATACCTACACATCCAAATTGGCGTACTTCGCGTTTTGCTCTATAAACTCACGCCGGGGCTCCACCTTGTCGCCCATTAAAATGGTAAAGGTTTCGTCGGCCTTTTCGGCGTCCTCAATGCTTATTTGCACTATCATGCGGTTTTCGGGGTTCATGGTGGTTTCCCACAGCTGCTCGGGGTTCATCTCGCCCAGGCCCTTGTAGCGGCTTATCTTCGGCTCGCCCATTTCGGCCGAAAGGCGGTCGCGCTCGGCATCGGTGTAGGCATAGCGGATGTCTTTGCCCTTTTGCAGCTTAAACAAGGGCGGCTGGGCCACGTAAATATAGCCTTGTTCCAGCAGGGGGCGCATAAAACGGAAGAAAAACGTGAGCAATAATGTGCAAATATGGCTGCCGTCCACGTCGGCGTCGGCCATTATGATGATTTTGCCGTATCTCAGGCGGGCAAGGTCAAATTCATCGGCCATGCCTGTGCCAAGCGCCATTATGACAGGCATGAGCTTATCATTGCCGAAGACCTTGTCGAGCCTGGCTTTTTCAACGTTGAGCATCTTGCCCCACAGCGGCAATATCGCCTGAAAATTCCTGTCCCGACCCTCTTTTGCGCTGCCGCCGGCCGAGTCTCCCTCGACAATATATATCTCGGTCATTTCATTGTCGCGGGATATGCAGTCGTGCAGCTTTCCCGGCAGAGAGGCGGAGTCAAGCGCGGATTTACGCCTTGTCATCTCCCTGGCCTTGCGGGCGGCCTCTCTCGCACGCGCCGCGTTTATGGATTTTTCCATTATTGCTCTGGCAATAGAGGGGTTTTCCTCGAAGAATGTAGAGAGCTTTTCATAAAGCATGTTCTCCACCAGTCCGCGTATATCGGTATTTCCGAGCTTGGCTTTAGTCTGCCCCTCGAACTGCGCGTCCTTGAGCTTGACAGAAATAATCGCCGTTATTCCCTCGCGAACGTCGTCTCCCGAAAGGTTCGCGTCTTTTTCTTTTAGAATACCGGCTTTGCGGCCATAGTCGTTCATTACGCGCGTCAGCGCGTTCTTAAAACCTATCTCGTGGGTGCCGCCCTCCAGTGTATGGATGTTGTTTGCAAAGCTTAATATCAGCGCGTTGTAGCTGTCGTTATACTGCAAGGCAACCTCCACCACCGAATCGCCAATCTGTTTCTCTACATAGAAAATGTCGTCGTCCAACACGTCTTTGCCGATGTTCAGCCGCTTGATATAGCTCTTAATGCCCCCGTCGAAGTAGAATGACTGACGAGCGTTCGTTCGTTCGTCAAATACATTAGTTTTTAACCCTTTGGTCAAGTAAGCCTGATGTCGCAGGTAATTCACTATCCATTCAAAATCAAATTCAACTGTTTCCTTAAAAATCGTCGGGTCGGGATAGAAAGTAATGCTAGTCCCGGTGTCACTCGCGCCAGTTTTACCGGCGACTTCCACTTTGCCCTGCGGCACGCCCTCGTGGTACTCCTGCCGGTAGATCTTGCCATCCTTGCGCACTTCGGCCACCATTCGGGTGCTCAGGGCGTTCACCACAGATGAGCCCACGCCGTGCAATCCCGAAGACACCTTATACCCACCTCCGCCGAACTTACCGCCGGCGTGCAGCACAGTCAAAACCGTCTCCAGCGTGCTTTTGCCCGTTTTGGGGTGAATATCCACCGGAATACCCCGGCCGTCATCAGTCACCTTAACGCCACCATCGGCCAAAACCGATACGTCAACCGTAGTCGCAAACCCAGCAATCGCCTCGTCTATGGAGTTATCCGCTATTTCCTTAACCAAGTGGTGCAAGCCGTCAAACCCAGTCGAGCCAATATACATGCCCGGCCGCTTGCGCACCGGCTCCAAGCCCTCCAAGACCTGAATCTGTGAACTATCGTAATTATCTGTTTTCTTTGCCATTTACCCATCCATTTTATCCCATCTGAAGCCCAAATGCAAGGGTTCCATCTAGGCGTTAAAAAAGCCGCTAAAATGGCGGCTTTTCCGGATGCTCCAAATCCAAGATTTTAAGATCTGTGCGGGCATCAAGGGTAAAGGTGCTTTTCTCGTTGGCAATTTCTAGCAGACGAGAGCGATATTGTTGCAGAGGAGCGAGTTCCTTTTTCTGCATTTCGGCGTGAATCTGCCTGGCGCGCATACCGATTGCGAACGATGAGGTTCGAGGCGCGCTGACAAGATTAAACAAAGGCCGATAAGCAGCTACAATCCGCAAGAGCGTATCTGCAAATACTGCGGCGTGGTACGGTTTTTGCAACTCTTTCTTATCCGGGTTTTGTTGGGCCAATAGCTCGAAAGCCTTCTTTTCCTTTAGCGCTGCCTCTATTTGGGCGGCGACTATCCGAGATTCAGAAGTCAAGTCGAAGTTGTCAAGCAGATGCTGCGCCAGTGCCAAAACATCGTCCGCGGTGATTTTTGATAGATCCAAACTGTCAAACTCGGGTGGCGGGGATGACGGTGGCTGGGCCCGAGCCGCGGGAATAGCCTCTCCGGCATCCGCACTATTCATATCTTCTGGCGTAAACTGCGCATTCGATCCTGGCGGCAGCAGCGAATTTGGTCGGAACCTACTTGCTCCCTTCGTTTGCTTGACTGCTGAGCCGAGGTCGCCATGCTTATTCGAGCGGAAATCACCAAAATCCATTTAACGGACCTCCTTTACTGAATCTCGTAATAGGTCTTCGCGCGCTTTTTCAACACATTATTGGTCAGCGCAATGCATGCGACATGCAGGTTGACATCTTTGGGAATGATTCTGGTTAGATCGCGGGTTTCCAGACTGTCCTCGCCGTCGGATATCAGCAAGATATCGGCAGCTCCGGGTATAGTCTGCCTGAGTTCGGCAATATCTTTCACGGCCGCCCGCAGAGCTTTTTTGATAGACGTGCCACCAGCGGCATACCCGTGTTTGACCACTTCTGCGATCATCTCCCGGGCATCGTCCTCGCTGTTAACGAAGATTCTTTCGCTTGGCGTATCCGTAAAGTAGCGCACGACATACCGCACATCTTCTTCGAGTGCGGTCAGCAACAGGTTAATCAGGACCCCTCGCGCCCAGACATGCCGCGGAAGATCGCGTAGCAATTCCTCCATCGAGCCGCTCGCGTCAACTACCGTCACGAGTATGCGTTGAGTTTTTTCTTTTGGGCGGTAGTACTCGACAACCATTAAATCGCCCTGGAGCAACCGTAATTCAGCCAGCTTGTCATCCAGCACCAGATCTTCTGGCGAAACCAAAGGCAACTCGTCCAGCGACTCAATCGGGCGGTAGTCGAGTCTATCCGTTGGGTACTCGGAAACTGTTAAATTGGCGGCTTCGGCATCTTTACTACTGATCTCAGAGAAATTGATATCAGTTTGGGTGCTGGCAACATGTAGAATGTCGAGCATATGCGGATAATCTGCATATGTTGCTCTAACTATGGCGGCCAACACTTCTTCGTTCTTGAGAGCCGTGTATTTTCCGACTCCAGCATGGCCAGTACGTTTGAGCAACTCGCTCGCCAAAAGGTCATTAGAGTTTAGAATGTCGCGGACTAATCGTTCGCGCCGAATAAACTCTCCATCGTGCCTGTCGCCAGCCTCGCCAGACGAACCCTCGTCCACTGGTTCAAGACCTTCTTGCTCCAGCTCCTCAAATAGATCTTCGTACGGGTCTTCTGGGATATCGCCCCCCGTCCCTGCTTTCCTCCGGAACCTCTTGATTAGAGCTCGGGCCACGCCCACGCTGATAACACCGAGCCCGAGAAGTGTCGAAACAATCAATGCAATGCTCATTTCGCACCTCCTTAGGAATCATGCAAGAACGATTTGTAGTGGGCGTCTGCCAAGTTAATTGCGGTCAAAATATCGCTGATCAGCTGCCCTTTTTTCTCGTCACCAGTTGCCGTGGACGGCTCTATCGACATCGATTTGACGTGCAACTCACGCAGTTTCCTGAGGGCTTCAAGGACGTCTTTGGGGTCATTCAGAGTCTCAAAGTCGGTTGGGATTTGGGATTGGTAGTTTTCGATTATTTCTAAGATAGCAACGTCTGGAATAATCTGTTGCTCTATCTCCATCACCTTCATCGCCTCCTCGACCTTTGGCCGAGCAATCTCCAGAAACAGATCGGCATATTTGGGGTTGCCGTCCACGCAAAGCGCAGTGGCGCAGGTCAAAAAGTCGTCGGGAATCACGTCAAAGCGGCCGTGGAGTAACGCCGCGGCCTCGGGAACCTTCAGCAGCTTCTTGTAAAAGCGGTCAGACGGTGGCGTCTTTGTCTCACCGGCTACAGCTCTGCGGAACTCCGACATTATCTCATCATACAACATGAACAACGAGTCGGGCGCGTTCTTGTACTGGTTCTGCCTGATAACGATGTCAGACAGGTATAACAAGTCCTTAAGCGGTATTTTAGCCTGAGTCGTGGGCGACGGGTCGTCGTTTTTATACATGGCAATGCGTGATTCGGAAGACTCCAGCCAACTCGAAATTGACTTAAACATAAACCGGTCGATCACGGCGTTTAGGTCCGGAATCATCTTGACGGCTTGTGCCAAGTCCAAGTTGGTAGCGGCAAAAGCCGTGTGCAACGGTAGTTGCACCTGTTGATTCCCGCCGTTAATAAACATACGTTCGTTTAGGGCAGTGTTTAGTGATCTGAGCAGCGCCGTGTTCGCATCAAGGAATTCGTCAAACAGCGCAAACTGCGCCTCCTGAAGCGAGCCCTCCGCCTTGCATACCAGTATCGACTTCTCGCGGTAAAGATTCAGGTCGATTGCCCCAAATACGGCATCAGTTTTGGTAGATTTGTTCAGGGCCAGAGAAAAAACTTCGGCCCCAGTTATAGCACCGAATAATGCCCTTCCGAGGGCAGATTTGCTGCTCCCGTAGATTCCCGTCATCAAAACATGCTCTCCAGTTAGGAGTGCGTAGATCATCTGGTTGATGATCTGGCCTCGTTCACGGAACAGGGCTTTAAGCTCATCCGAAATCGCAGAAATCTGCGAAACGGCGCTTACGACCCGAGGGTCTTGTTTAATCAAGTCGTTAGTGATTTCGGGCGCTTGGGCGCTTCCGATAGTTGGGACNNGGGACTGCTTGTAAATCTGACATGCGGAAAACCTCCTCTTAATTATTAAGGTACATGTTCTTATTGTAGCATATTGTCGCTTTTTGTGCAAGTCCGCCTCGGTCGCACTTGACAATATAGCCTGAATCTACCATAAAAGTATTGACTTTTTTAATCAGGTGTGATATAAGGAACACAAAATCGAGATCAGAAATGAGATTTGATTCTGCACAATAACAGTTTGGATTCCATGTATTAGTGGAATTAATGATTCGCACTAGATTATAGTGTCGCGATATCCCCAGCCATTCCCTGAAAGGGGTTTGCACCAAAAACAAAAAAAGGAGAGCTAGATTATGAAGACAAAGGCATTGCAATGTGCACTGAGTACAGTGCACATCAGTAACTCGGAGATCAATCCGCGAATGGTAAAATCGTTCGCTGAGGTGTTGGAAAAGGCAAAGAAGGACGGGATTAGCGTTCCTCAAAGCCATCGTGACACACGGGTTGCGGCGGAATGCTGCGCTTTCGTGTTGCAGAACTACGCGAGCCTCCTGAACTCGTCGCCGTCGACTAGTCAAATTCAGGAGGTCGTGGAGGACGCCTCCACCAAGTTGAGCGCCCTCCCCCACGCGTCTAAAAAAGGATGTAGGCACATCTACGGAGTCCAAAATGGGCTCCTGGCGAAGTGCATTGAGTATATCATCCAGAACGGACAATAAAAAAGCATCTTCAAAGTACCTTCAAAACAATCCCCGACCAAGTATTGGTCGGGGATTTTACATAACTATGCCATCAATACGTATCCGGCTCTTCATAACGATACGACTGCTCAATTCCTTTCATAAATACCTCACGGTCGTTGATCTTATCAGTTAACGCGCCGCGCAACAACTCGCGAATCTCTAGGTCGTTCACAGGGCTGCGCTGCATAGCGTTCAAATACGCTGGTTTATCGATTTTTGACCAATCTACCGCCATGCCCAGCCGCTTTCTAAGAATCAAATCTAGCCAAAGTCGAGTGCTGCGCCCATTGCCATCCATAAACGGGTGGGCGATATTNNAAGGACCGCTCCGGCATGACCTCAATTTTTACCAAACTTTCGGGCAGGTACAAGTAAGATGCAAAGCGAAACCCGCCCTTGCTGATATCTTTCTCTCTCACTTGCCCGGCAAAACTATACAGATCTTCAAAAAGGTAGTTATGTATATCTTTCAAACCCTGCGCAGTGCCTACCTCGAATGCGCCCAACTCTGGACTGCCAAACAAGTTTTTGGCCCGTTCCTCGCTAATCTGGTCAATTTCCTGCCGGTTCATACAATATATAATAGCACTTTAGTGGATATGCTACAATAGGAGCATGAAATTCACCAAAAAAGACATCGTGCGGCTGCTCTGGCAATTCAACCAGCTGGAGCTAGAGATTATTGACGATACGCTAATCACCAAAGTTTCCGTCTCTCACCCAGAGCCGACTAATACTCTGCTGGCCTTTCGTTTTGAGGGTAAACCATACTTTGCCCTGTTCGAAGAAGATGCTACCGTTGACCCGGCGGCATTTGATGGCTTTGTGCGGCGCGGAGCCTTTGCGAATATCGGTGAGCTCAAGCTGATTGGCGTAGATAGATTTCGGGGCAAAAAAATCTATCTGGCCCGTGAGTTAGTTAGCAAGTGGCGCCTGGACGTGTTTTTGGCTGCCAATGCGGCTGAACTAGGGGCTGCAGGCGAGCTGAACCGATCCGCTGCCCAGCGCCTGACCAAAGCCGGGCGAGTAAAGGTCAATGGCGCCGTGGCTACGTCTAACAGCCTGATGGTCGGCAAAACGGACGACATCTCCGTTGATTGGCCAGTGGCCAACACGGAAACTCGCGACTTCCCGGTGATTTACGAAGACCAAGACGTGGTAGTGATTGACAAACCCGCCGGCGTCCTAACTCACGCCAAGGGCGAAGCCACCACCGAACCGACCGTGGCCGACTTTGTGCGGCGCAAATGGGATAGTAAAACACCGGCGTCTCAGGAGGTCGATAGCAATCGCTTGGGCATCGTTCACCGGCTCGACCGCGGCACCAGCGGCGTGTTGATTGCCGGCAAAAACCCTGCAGCCGTCAAAAAACTCCAAAAACAATTTGCCGAGCGCAAAGCCAAAAAAACCTACCACGCCGTGGTCAGTGGAGTCCTAAAACAAGACAAAGCCGTGATCAGACTGCCGATTGCCCGTAACGCCAAACGTCCGACCACCTTTATCGTGTCGCCCGAGGGCAAGGAGGCGGAAACCCTATACGAAGCTATCAAAACTTCACCCGACGGCCGCTATTCCCTGCTCAAATTAACGCCCAAAACCGGCCGCACTCATCAACTCCGCGTCCACCTTGCCCATATCGGACACCCAATCGTCGGCGACGGAGCCTATGGCGGCATCGCTATGCAGGTTCATGGAGATCGCCTACTTCTGCACGCCGCAGAACTAGAAATCATCCTGCTCAGCGGTGAGCGCAAAGCTTTCAAATCAAAACCACCAAAGGAATTCGCGGAATATGTGGATTGACGACCTGACAATATTGCCCAAACTAGTCACCAAGACCCACTTTGCTATCATTGTGCTGCCCAAAGGCTACGGAATCGACCAAGTGGCCAAGGATCTAAAGGGCAAAAATACCTTCTCGCTGCAGCCGGACCCCGAAAAAGGCTCCATCTCGATCGACCAAGTGCGTGACTTGCGCGAACTATGCCGCAACAAGCAACGCTCTCGTCTAACCGTGGTCATCGAATCGGCCGAAAAGATGACCGAAAGCGCTGCCAATGCCTTTTTGAAATTGCTCGAAGAACCGAACAAAAACATCGGCCTTTTGTTCATCACAGAAGACATTTCGCGCCTATTGCCCACTATCCGCAGCCGGGCCCAACTGTATCGGGTCCGGCCAATCAGCGCGGAGCAGTCGGCGGAATTACTGGCCAAATTAGCGCCAAAAATCGACGTGGCTAAAAAACAACAGATCCTTTTTTTAGCCACCGGCCTGCCCGGCGAAATCAGGCGTCTAGCCACCGACAAAAGATACTTCACGGCCACACTGAGCAAAGTCGGTGCGGCCAAAATCCTAGTCCAAGGTCCGCCAATCGAGAAGATCAACTGGCTCCTGAACTACAAGGCCGCCAAAGAGGCCAAAGAAACCAGGGCCAGACTGGCCGAGATTCTCGACCTCGCCGCTAAACTCTACTGGGCCTCTNNCAAAACTAAAAACCCAGACATTCTGGACAAAGTCGCCGGCCTCGAAACAGCCCGCACCCAGATCCTCCAACAAAACGCCAATTACAAACTCGCGCTGATGGCGAGTGTGATATAATATATACATGTTCGGAATAATGCTTATTGTAGCAATCGCAGGGGCTGCGTTTGTGTGGATGCCGAAAATCCGCCGCGCAGAAGCCGCCGAGCGATTAGCCGGAACGGAAGCCGAGCAAGTGGACAAGCTCTGGGGTATCGCTGTGGATTCTATGCGTGGCCGCCGGCCAGTCCGGGCCGAAAAAGCCTTGCTGACCATCCTGCGCTTTGACGAAAAGAACGCCGCCGCCTATAACCGCCTGGGCATCCTATACGCCAAGCAAAAGAAATATAAAGAAGCCGTAGAATGCTTTGAAATCGCCGAAAGCCTAGACCATAATTCAACTTCCCTGCACAACGCAGGATTGATATACCTAGAAACTGGCGAATACAACAAAGCGGCCATTGCTTTCGAGCAAGCCATTGCGTTGGAAGGCGATCTGCCCAATCGCTTTATCGCCTACGCCAAAACTCAGGAAAAACTGGGCAATTACAAACAGGCCATTGATGCGCTGGAGCAAGCTTTCGAGCTGGATAAATCGGCTGTCACGCTCAAGAAAATCGCCGACATGCACGAAGCCGCTGGCGACACCGAAGGTTTAGAAGAAACTAAAAAGCGCCTTGTGGCGTTAGTCGAAGAGCGCAAACAAACCAAGTTGCTAGCTGCCCAAAGCGGGAAACTGCGTGGCCAAAAGTTGACCCGCGCGGCCAGGGCCACCAAACCAGCCAAGGGCGTAAAGCCGGTTAAGCCCGCCAAAGTAGCCCGGATGGCCGCCAGGCCCAAGTCAACCAAGGTCGCCAAACAGACCAACCCTCGCAAAATCGCCGTAGCCAAATCCGCCAAAATGCCCCGCTTCCGCAAAATCCGCGGCGGGCGTTAACTCATAGCAGTATTATTTGCAGTTTATCGCCCAATATGCTACAATATAGCTTAGCGCAATTTGGGCAATTGTAGTTCATTACGTTTTAGGAGGCGAGAAATTTGAAGAAAACAGAGGTAGGCGTCGGCTTACCGCGAAAGATGATTGGCGACCTATTCACTTTTTCGCGGGCCGCGCTGGGTGGCGTAATTCTGGGCATCGCGCTATGGTGCATTAACGAAGCATCCGTCAACCCGAGCTTACGGGCGGGCAACCACAAACTGGCCGTGTTATTCATGTTTATCCTCGGGTTTTTGACGGACGCAGTGGACGGACCGTTTGCCCGCAAATGGCCGTACCAAACGGAGGACATTGCCCGACTGCCGCGGTTCTGGCAAAGGCTGCGGCAAAACCCGCAACTTTTCGACGCGTTGGTGGACGGGATATTGTTGTATTCCGCGCTGGCCTTCGCGCTATTCTGCGGGCTTGACCTGACCTTTGCCGATTCCATGGCTATTTTTGTCGCAACGGTTCTGCTCGGCGCCTACGGAACCTGGCAAGTGCAAAGCGGCAGACCCAAGCTGCTCTACCGTTGGGTGTATATTATAGAGGTGGCCGTGGTCCTACTGGCGCTCACTTTTTCGGCGTTGCCCGTTAGAAGCGCACAGATGTTGACCAATTGCTATGGACTGGTCGCCGCGCTATTGCTTCTATTCAAACCTAATCGCTACGCCGACGACCCTAAAATGAGTCAAATTAAAAACGCCCCCTCAAAGTAAAGAGGGGGCAAGTTTTTTAGGCAAACAAGACAATAATTTGCAGCACGTGTTCTGGCGACAAGCCAGTTTTGCCGCCAGCCCTGATAAACCGTGATCTGTACTCGTAATTCAGATCATCGAATCCTTCATCATCAACAATTGCGAAGTCTTCTGGGCAAACGCTCGGGTTCGTTTCTAGGAACCGTCTCACGCCGTTTTCGCATTTCGATCCGGTGCGGCCAACCAGTGCCTTTGCCAGCCCAGGGTCAAACTCGGCTAGCGCATTTCTCAAGTCCTCCAGCCACCAGGCCGTGTTGGCTATCAGTTGCGCACCTGTTGCGTCGACGACTTCTTTTAGGCAATCGACGCATAGCGGGTCCAAAGTTTGGTCGAAGCGGACTATCTTGCCTTCGGGCGAAAACCTTAAAAACCCTCGACCGATCCGCTCGCGTGTTCTTTTGTCCCGCACCCTGGCTTCCGTCTCGCTTAAAAATCCGTAGTACGGGTTTAACGGCCCATCAACGTCGACAAGAAGGTATCTGCCCCTCGCCAGTCTCTCCATAGCTAATTCCTCCTAAAGTACGCGTCTTTCGTCACTAGTCGCATTGTAGCACATTACTAAACAAAAAACAACCCAGAAGTGGGTTGCATTTTTACTCTGGTGCTGAGGGTAGGATATGAAACTGCCCTGCCAGCACCTTTGAAAGATAAAATAATTATTTCAATTTTCTTGGAGCATTCGCTCAACTGAACACATTTTAGCATACCCCCAACAAAAAGTCAACGCGCTCATGCCCACCCAAAACCCGCTTGTGGAAAAAACTGTGCAAAAACCTCCAGCCAAACCCCAGTAAACCTCGCCCAACCGCCCTGCAAAACCATCCACTCTCAGCACGCAATCCACCCAACACCCGGTTATCACACAGGCCGCTTAATCCTCGTATACTCCACCCCCAACCCATCATCCAACCCCGACAAATAAATCTGCGTCGTCTTCACGTCCGAATGCCGCATCAACCTCGAAGTCAGAAAAATATCCCGCCCCGAAGACTGAAAAGTATCAACCGCAAAACCCCGCCGAATATCATGCGGACAAAAATCATAAATCCCCGCCCTCGCAAAACAAATGGCCGACTGGGGCATGGCCGTGGCCACAGTGATGGATGAGGAAGAGGCTTGGACGCGGTTGAAAGAAGCCGACGCGTCGGGCCAGCACTTTCGTCTCGTTGTCATCGATTTTTTGCCTCACGATCCTGCACCCGAAAACTTTGTTCGGAGTATCCAAGACGATCCGCGATTGCGGGACACCGCGATCATTTGCCTGACCCCACTCGCAGAAGACCTACAACAAAAAACATGGAAATACCCGAATAAAATCCGATATGTCAGCAAACCGGTGGGCGGTTCAGTCTTGCTTGATTGCGTGGTCAGATCATTTTTTGTGCTCCCCAATTTGGTGGTCGATTCCAAGCCCCTCGAAGTGATTTCGTCGGCGGAGCACGCTCCGCGCATTCTTGTTGCGGAGGATAATCTCATCAATCGCCTTGTCATTTCGGAGATGTTGTCCCACGCCGGTATAACCCCCACGCTTGTCGAAAATGGCCAACAAGCCATTGAACAGGTTCAGCATTCTGAATTTGATGTCGTGCTCATGGATTGCCAAATG
>DBCV01000030.1 GCA_002293245.1 Candidatus Saccharibacteria bacterium UBA949
ACAAAAAGTGTGGGTGGTTCAGATGCCCAGCAATCGCAGCATCCTCAACCTCAGCACACGGCGGCCGCCGCGTCGTCATTCCGATGAAGTGTATTCCAATCTCCGCCAGCGCCCGAGCCTTCTTAAAACTATACTCATACGCTTGCTCAACTTCGCTGTTGGTGAACGTATGCCGTGCCTTATAATAGCACTCGCAGATGATCCGCAAAACCGGAATCTCCCAAAGCGTCACCTTATGAAACATATCCAAATCGGTCTCGTAATGTAGCTCCGTTCCCTCCAGCCAGATATGGACAATCGACGGGTCAAGCCGAAAGTCATCCAGAAAGTCAAAAAACCACGGCGGGTAGTACCTGATGGTACGGCGCATGTAGTCGACTGTCGTCTCGGGAAACCGAGCATACCGCATACTTTTAATCGCCGCTTGGATATTCGCCACATCGGCCTCAGTAAATTTCGGCCGCGTGCCGTCCTTAAAGCTGCGAATCGTCCCCTTGAGCTTGAACTTCGCATTGCTCAGGAACGGATCCATCATCCCGGCAAACAACTGCGACAATTCATACAAATCGGTAGCATCAAGTTGGTAAAATGGCTGGGGTTCGTGGTTATTCCACACCTCCGCCCGCATCTGCCTCCGAATCTCTTCTAAGCTCCTAACTTCTTGATAAGCGACTGTGCACATGGGCAATCCTCCTCATAGATATTAAAGTACTGACCCTGATTATACCACGCTCGCTTGACTTTTACAATGGTCTATGCTACTATTGTTGCAGACTGGAGCAAAATGGCTCCGGAACGTTGTACGTTTCAAAAAAATGTATCAAAAGGAGAGATTTCGCATGAACAACCAGGACTATCGCCCCCATCACACCCCGAAGGCCGACCCGCACGAACTCGCCATGGCACGAATTGTCAAGCTTACAGGCATGCGCAAAAAGGGCATAATCGACAGTAGTAACGTCAAGCAGCATTTTTCCAACATGGCAGCGGAGACCCTGCGCTTCTTCAGGCAAACCGGCAAAAAAGGCGTAGTGGTCCCGTTCAGCGCAGGGATAGACTCCACGACCGCGCTACTGTTGTTTCACGCGGCTGGGATTCCCGTCCTCGCGTTAATCATGCCCGATTGGAAGAGCATGGATGCCAGCGGCTCCAAAAAACGCGCCGTCAAATTGTGCAAGCAACTTGGAATTAAATATCGGGTTGAAGACGTTGGGGATATGAGAACCAGCGTTGTGAATTACAACGACAACCCTTTCCGCGACCAAGCCGACCCTACCGTAGCTGAGTTATCATCGATGAACACAGTCTCCCGTCTCCGTATGGTTAAAGCCCGCGAAGTTGCTCAAAACCTTGACCATCTCCTCGCCTGCTGCGACAACTTATCCGAGTATATTACCGGAAATTTCTGCAAAGAACAGGACCGCGGCGACATCCGTCCGATGATTCTCTGCACCAAAGGCGAACTCAGGATCCTAGCCGCCTTTCTTGGTGTGCTTCTGGATGTCATGGACCTCGTCCAAGAAACTCTGGATGCCATCCCCTCCGCCGAGCTCAAACCCGACCAATCCGATGAGGCCGAATATGGCTTCATATATAAGCTGCTTGACGACTGGATTCTTAATTATACCTCCGGCAACGAAAAGATTGATGCACTAATCGAACGCCGCGTTAAATCCACGCAACACAAGCGCAATCTGCCGATGCACTACGACTGCAGCCTGATGTAAGAATCAACTGCAATCATCATGGCAGACCAGCAAAACTTAAACCCCCGATTCCCCGGGGGTTTTAATATTGGCCAGCACCAACCGTAATGCAGCCTAGACAATCACAGCGTGCAACAGCTTAGCTCCCCTCAGGGCAGCCTCATGCTTTTCGGGGTCCAAGTCGGCACAGCCGTCACCGTGCAATATGATACGCGCATTCGGCGCACCCGTTTTGGCGATTACCAGGTTGGCAGTGTCGCAGATGCTCGTCAGAACACCGCCCTCGATATGGATCTCAGCTATCTCATGGCCCAATTCCCGGAGCGCCTTAAGCAATAGGAGCAGGTTTTCGCTTCCGAATGTATCTTTTTTCATTCGCAAGCCCTGCCTTATCGTGATCCGGAGCATTTCCGGTTCCAGAATCGACTTAATCGCACAGTAGCGAGTCATAAAATCTCGCGACTCAAGCCCAAAACACGTCCATTTCACAGCCTCCACTTCGGGCGCAAACCCATCCACGATCATCGCGTCGGCAAATATCTTCTGATACTCCGGCTCCAACTCAGCGCCGGGCGTGCCGTAAATTCCGTGCGGCAACGGGAGGTTTCTGCCTTCTTCTGTCCTTAGGTACTCTTCTTCCGTCGGGCCGTGCCAGTCCTCCAAGGAGACTATTAAGTCGCCCCGTTTTTTTGCCTCTCGCAACCGTGCCGCCGCTGGCGCGATCGTCCGTATTGCAGCCTCGTTGCACCCAAGATACTTTCCGCCTCTGTGAAAATCCCTAATTCCATCAATCAGCAAATGAACACTCATATCCATTCCAACGTACCACCTTTCGTCTTTTTTGACTTCTGGTCTTGCTAGTTATAATTCTAGCATATTGTGCGGATGCTGTCAATAATATCTGCTCTTCCGGAACTACTCTGCACAATAACAGATGTAAGACGCCCATTTTTTGTACAAAATCTCTGGCTAACAGATGTAGCGCACGCAAAAAACCGGAAGTCCCGCACATGCTATAATTAAATCAATATGGAAAAACCGCAAAAACCAATCGGCCGACTGATAGCAACAGCCATCGTCTTGGTAGCTTCCGCAATAACCACTGCGGTCATCCTTACTCACAACCGCAACACCAGCAATCCCGAAACCAACAGCCCAGAGCAAACCGCCGCCCCCGAGCCCTCCCCAGCCCCTAGCCGCGCCGAACAGATCCTCGCAGGCATGACTTTAGACGAAAAAATCGGCCAGATGTTCATCGTCAACGCCGGCAACCTTAATCTCAACACCCCGCCCCAACCTGGCGGTGTCATTTTTTTCGCCGACGACATCACTAGCACGGAGCAGATCACCAATCGCATCTCCCAACTACAAAGCAGCTCAAAATACGGCCTATTCATCGCCACCGACCAAGAGGGCGGAGTTGTCGACCGGCTTTCAGCCACCACCAACGTCACCAGATTCCCCAACATGGCCGATATCGGCGCCACTGGCGACCCCAGCCAGGCCGAAAACGTCGGCGCAACTTTTGGCAAACAAATGAAAGCTCTCGGATTCAACATCGACCTAGCGCCAGTCTCCGACATCAATACCAACNNTCGGTGTCCGCGCCTTCGGCTCCGACCCCAACCTCGTTGCCAAAATGGTCGCCGCCGAAGTCAAAGGTTTGCAGGAAAACGGCGTCGCCGCCACCCTCAAACACTTCCCCGGCCACGGCGACACCACCACCGATCCCCACACCACCAGCGCCACCAGCGACGCCGACCTCGCCCGCCT
>DBCV01000060.1 GCA_002293245.1 Candidatus Saccharibacteria bacterium UBA949
TTGAAAAGTGTGGGTGGTTCAGAGCGACGCACCAACTCACCTACTTTGCAATGCGAATTTCCCGACAAACCAGCCCACCACCCCGCTGCACCAACCCGCAAGCCTAATAGCCTATGACGCGACCTTCAACAAAGAATCATACAAACCTTCAACTATCCTCTGCGAGGCTTTGCCGTTGCCATAAATTTCGGCGCCCTTACCGGTGCGCGCGTCCAAAAACGCATCCGTAAGCAACCGCTTGGCTGCGTCATAGACAGATTGCTCAGCCGTCCCAACCAACTGCAATATGCCACTCTCCACACCTTCGCCTCGCTCTGTAGTATCCCGCAAAACCAGCACGGGAACGCCCAGCGACACAGCCTCTTCTTGAATTCCGCCCGAATCCGTCATGGCAAAACTGCACCGCTCCAACACATTGTGCATATCAAACACACCAAACGGTTCAACGAGTTGCACTCTATCGGATGCAACAAGATACTCTCGGGCGATTTCCCGCACTTTGGCGTTCAGGTGCATCGGAAAAATCACATTCAGATCTTTGAAATCTGCCACTAATCTATTCACCGCCCGAAAAACGCTAGCCATCGGCCGCCCCCAGTTCTCGCGCCGATGCATAGTCAGCAAAACATTGCACATACCGTCTTTAAGCCATCTGCTCTTATAGCTATCGGCAACTGTATATTTCATAGCATCAACCACGGTATTCCCTGTCACAAATATGTATTCTCCAGCATGCCCTTCCTTCAACAGATTAGCCCTGTTCAGCTCTGTTGGCGCAAAATGTATATTCGCCAAATCGTCAATCAATATCCGATTCATTTCCTCGGGATACGGCGAAAACTTATCACCAGAACGCAAGCCGGCCTCGACATGTCCGACCGGAATCTTCTGGTAAAACGCTGCCAGCGCCGCCGCAAATGCCGTCGTCGTGTCGCCATGTACCAAAACCACATCGGGCCTTGACCGAGCAGACGTCAGAACCGGATCAAGCCTATCCAAAACCCCGCATGTGATTTGATTCAGAGTTTGCCCCTCCACCATAATCCGCAGGTTAAAATCTGGGGTGATGCCAAAAACCTCCAGCACTTGATCTACCATCTGCTGATGCTGCCCCGTATTCACAACAATAGTCCGAAACCTGTCGTCTTTTTGCAGCGCCAAGATAACCGGAGCCATCTTGATCGCCTCTGGTCTCGTCCCGAACACGACCATGGCCCGGAACTTCACTTTACCACTCCATGCTTGGTCTTTAGCCAACTATTCTGCCGCGTCAGAACCCGCCAAAAAGCAATCGGCAGGCAGAAGTACATATAGCTACTATAAACCCATACCCCCAAACCATACCAGAGCGATCTTCGCCAAGTCAGCGATGGTTCAGCCTTGAGTTTGTATATCGGCCCCCAAACCGCAAACAGGGCTACCGACAACAGCAAAACACCCGCCATCACTGCCCAAGAGTTCAACGACATATTCGCAAAAACTAAGGTGGGATTCTGAACGGCAAAAACGACACTCGCCGCAAACATGACTACCGCAAAAATCATGGCCGCCATCTGCAAAAACGGCAGCAATAAGTAGTAGCTGGATTCCACAAACCCCGCATTAGAGAAATTTTTTGACCAAAACATCCGCGGGATATACCGCACGCACTGGATATTCCCTTGCGACCATCGACTTCTCTGCCGAATAAATCTTCCAAACTCCGGAATCGCCTCCTGTGCCACATACGCGTCATATACCGAAACTGTCCGATATCCCGCCAACAGCACATGTACGCCCAACTCGTAGTCTTCCAAGAGTGACCCGTGCCACGGCTTGCCATATTCACTCGCAATCTTATCCAACGCCGACAATCTAGTGAACTGGCCATTGCCGCCCAGCGCCACGGTCTTGGTCACCTTGCGCAAAGACTGCATTCCGGCGATAATCGTCCGAAATTCGACATCCTGCATTCGCAGCAGCCACCGCGAAAAGGCGTTCGCCACACGCGACCTGCCAAGTAGTGGCTCAAGCTCCGCGCGGTTCCGCATCCAGACAACCGGCTGCGCCGCCCCAACCGTCGGATCACCGAACACCTTGCCAGACGAAACTATTCGCAGTGCATTCTGCGACAATTCACCATCGGCATCCATCACACAGACAATCGTTTTCCTCCGATTAACATCTCTCCGGCTAATCCACTGGTTTAGCGCAGCATAGGCCACATTCAGTGCCGCCCCCTTCCCAGTACGTGCGCTAGCCTTATTGCGCACAATAACGTGGACAAAGTCGTCCGATCTCGCCAACCTGGCCAAAATAGGCAGGGACCCGTCATCCGAAGCGTCGTCAACAATCCAAACATGACTTTGCGGAAAATCTGACCTAAGCTTCAAAACGGTCGCCTTAATTACACTCTCTTCGTTCAAACACGGTATAAAAAAGTGCCAGTCAAACTCATCCGGATCGCCAACCGGATCAGGTTTTTTTCTTGCAAACGCCGCCGCAATGCTTAAAACGTAAACGATAAACACCACAAACATCACCAGTCCGTAAATGTATATATAGGCGTTCATAGGCTATAACCAATTCCGACAAGTCAGTGGTTAATTACGCGCAGCGCTGTCCGTTCGCCTCAGCATGAAGCGCCGATACACCAACAAGGCAGCGCATAAGCAAATCAAGCACAAAACCGCCACAGCTAATGCGGTCAATACGCTCCCGCCGCCAATTACCGTACCAGCACCGCCCACAAAAGCAACACCCGTTGATGGAGCCAGTATGCTTCTACCATTTCTGTACATGTTTTACCCCTTCCTTACTTGCATAAACTATCAATTGATCATAAGCATCTTGGGTAATTATAGCACGTCGTAGTCGAAATTAACAATTATTTGACGAAAAATTACACGCCTGGCGGCAATTTGTTCGGCATGTATTTGCGCAGGTTTAATGTTTCGCCATCCACCGTAAAGTGGCCATTACCCACCGCGTGCATAAACTTCGGGTGCTCGGTGCTACCGTCAACCCATGCTTTCACTCCCTCCAAAACTATGATGTTATATTTTTCGATATGGTCNNATCACCCGGCATTCGATATTCGCATAGCATTCTTTGATCAGCGGCGCTCCAACCTCTGCCGCGGCTTCGGCCGTCAGGCCAAACTTTTTGAACTTGTCCACATCTTTGCTCGAGCAATTCCCTACGCTCACCACTTTTTTCGCAAGCTCTGCGGCGGGAATGGAGATCACGCACTCCTTGGTTTCCAACAGCGCTTTTACCGTATAGTTCCACGGCCCTGTGCAGAGCGCCAGCCGCGGCGACCAATCCAGCACCGTAGTCCAAGTAATCGTCGCCACATTCGGATGCTCCTGCCCCGCCGACGTCACCATCACCACCGGTCCCGGCTCGATCAACATGAATGCTTTTCCTAATGGATATTCTTTCATCTTCCCTCCTTATTTATAAGCATTATAGCACGCCTTGCGCCGTCCGCCCCAATCTGCTATTATGGTGTCAAGCAATCATACTTAGGTCCCTGTGCGCTTTAAGTAAATTTTAGTTTGCTGTCACGAATTTCACCGATTGAACGGTTGGCAGAAGATCTATCAGCAAGCTACCAACAAATTCTCCGTTCAGCAATATACCCCTATTAACTATAGTTGGAGATTTACTTATGGACCCAGTGGAAATTATAAATGAGCGAGTGGATGTGGCAGTTGTCTATCGCAAAGACGGCGACATCACGACCCTTGCGCTGCCCAAGAAAATGCGCCGGCACGGGCAGGAGGTCACTTTTACCAAACTCGGCATGCGCCACGCCACCACACAGGGCAAACGCATGATACATGTCTTTGACATGAGCGACGGAACAAACGATTACCGACTAGAATTTGACGCCGAGCACCTCNNGGCATGCGCCACCCCACCGCGCAGGGCCACCGGATGATTCATGTTTTCGACATGAGCGACGGCACCAACGACTACCGCCTAGAATTCGACGCCGAACGCCTAACTTGGACCTTGGTTTCCATGATCCCCGGGGGAAATATATGACAAGTTTCTTATACTCTATTAGCAAGATGATGAGGAGTGAATTGGTCTTTTCTTATGGAAAGACCAAGAGGGGAAACATCCCCTTGCAGCCTCATCTTGATAATAGACGTATAAGAAACTGGGGAGAAACTCGTGGCTAGTTTTAATACCGAAGAACCCGGCGTGATGTGGATCGACCTCAATTCTGCCTTTGCTACCACCGAACAACAGTCCCGCCCCTCCCTGCGCGGCAAACCCGTTGGAGTCACCAATCGTATTTCCAAAGAATGCTGCGTGATTGCCGCATCCTACGAGGCCAAACGGCGCGGCGTCAAAGTCGGCTGCCGGCGCAGCGAAGCCGTCGCCATCTGCCCCGACCTTGTTATGCTAGAAACCGATCCGCCCAAATATCACCACGTGTACGAAAAACTCTTTGCCATCATGCAGGACTACACCCCCAAGGCTAAAATGAAAAGTATCGACGAGGGCGTGCTGGATTTCCACCACCTGCCAGAAGCGGGGCGGGAAGCCAAATTGGTCCAAATTGGCCACGAGATCAAGGCTCGAGTCCGGGCCGAAATTGGCGACTATATGATGATCAATGTCGGTATTGGCACCAACCGTTTCTTGGCCAAAATGGCCGCCAGTCTGCACAAACCCGACGGGTTAGATGTTTTGACACACAAGAATATCCACGAAATTTTTGCGACCTTGGAGCTGGAAGACTTGACCGGCATCGCCCAGGCTTTCGGCAGGCGTCTCCGCAGCTACGGCATTCAAACACCTACCGACTTTCTAGCCGCTCGCGAAGACTGGCTGCAAAAGGTCGTGTTCCGCAGTATTTGCGGCAGCTATTGGTACCAACGCTTGCGCGGCTTTGAGGTGGATGATTACCAGACCAAACTGGGCATGGTCGGGCGGCAGTGGGTGGTCAAAAATCCCACACACGAAGAAAACTACTTGCGCTCCTGCCTGCACTACCTAACCGAAACCGTAGCGATTAAACTGCGACATCGGGGCAAGGAAGCCCGCGGGGTTTGCGTTTGGATGCGCTTTTGCGACGATGGCGCCGGATTTGGTGGCGGCTGGGAACAGGCCGGCCGGGGCGGCTACATTCGCTTCCGCGCCAAAAAAATGTACAAAACCGCCTGCTACACCAACGACGAGATCTGGCGCCGAGTCGCGGAATTATTTGACGAGCGCCCCCGCCGGCTGCGCGTGCGGCTGATGGGTGTTTACCTATATCAGCTCGAGCCTTCCCAGCGCGGCCAGCTCAAAATGTTCGAAGACGCCGTTCGCGCCGACGAGCTTACGGCTGCCATCGACAAAGTCAACGACTTTTACGGCACCTTTACGCTACATTCCGCTGATGCCCTCACTGGCAAACAGAATATCAAGCAAAAAATCCCCTTTGGCGGCACCGAATACTTTAAGCTACTACTAAAGAGAGGCTAAGGCGTGTTAATCGTTATGGTATAATAACTAACAGAAGATAGCCAAATTAACGAAGGAGAAAAATGAATCAAAAAACTAACGAAAATAGCCCGCAGAACCAAAGTATCTCGACGTCCGGGTACTTCAGCCTAGAAGTTCTGTATGCCATTCCAATTATCGGCACCATATTTCTGATCAAACACGCCACGGATAGTAGCAATATCAACCGCCGCAATTTTGCCCGCTCAAAGTTTATCCCGTTCATTATCTGGGGCGTAGTAATTGTCGGCCTGCTCATTTTCGGCATCACCATCTACGCCATCAACGGCTGGGCAATTGAATAACCCGCTACCTATCTTGCAGTGCTTCAACTCCCGGCAGTTTCATGCCGGACAACACTTCTAACGACGCACCACCACCGGTTGAAATCAACGTATAATTTAGGCCCAGGTGAGATTTTTGATACTCCAGCACAAAGCCGGCAGTGTCGCCACCGCCAATAATGGAAGTCTTGCCCGTTGCTCCACCAATCGCTTCTGCAATCGCTGCCGAGCCGGCCGCAAATCTGTCAATTTCGGTATAGCCCAGGTTGCCATTCCAGATCACGGTTTCGGCATTTGCAATCTCATTCGCAAACAACTCGCGAGTTTTTGGCCCGATATCCAAGATAATGTCGTCGGGCAACACCGCATCGACGCGTTTTTCCAAAACATTCGCATCGACGTTTATCTCGTCCGCTACCACCACATCAACTGGCAGAATCAACTTGTCGCCGGCTGTTTGGATAGTTCGCGCGATGGTCTCGTCAGCGCCCTCATCCACCAAGCTAGCGCCAACCGGAAAGCCCTTGAACTTCAGGAAAGTGTTGGCCATTGCGCCACCAATCGCAATCTTGTCGGCTATCTGCACCAGTTTTTCCAGCAGTGGTGCTTTGTCCGCAATCTTCGCACCACCGATAACCGCCAGTAGCGGTCGGCGGGGGTTTTCCACTGCCGCTGTCAGGTTCGCAACTTCATCTTCCAGCAAGAACCCGGCCACCGACGGCAATATATGCGTGATCGCCTCAATTGAAGCATGCGCTCGGTGCGCAACAGCAAAACCATCCTGCACAAATATCTCCGCTCCGGTATCTTGCGCTAGTTCGGCGGCAAAACCAGCATCGTTTTGCTCTTCGCGCGGGTCAAAACGCAGGTTCTCCAGCAAAATCACGCTATTCGGCACGGCATTCGCCACCGCATCTTGCACTCTGACGCCTACGATTTCCGGCACGAAAACCACCTCACGTCCCAACAGCTCGGAAAGTCGCACGGCCACTGGTGCCAAAGATAACTCCGGAACAACCTTACCCTTCGGTCGGCCCAAGTGGCTAATCAAAACTAGTTTGGCGTCCTTGTCCAATAGGTACTGGATGGTCGGTAGCGCTGCCCTGATTCGCAAATCGTCGGTTATCTGGCCGTCTAGCAACGGTACATCAAAATTCACTTTTTCCAAAACGGTTTTTCCGCTGATATCGCCCAGGTCACGCACGGTTTTTTTATGGAAACCTGCCGACTCGCCATACGTCCGCTCCGAAACGAAGCTGCCAGGAGGAGTTTCTTCTCTCGGCTCCTCCGTCGCCGATTCACCTCTCATCGTTTCGGATCGGAGTATTGGCGAGTCGTTACCGTCTTTCCCCAAATCCACAATCGAGATCCGTGCATTAAACTCCGAAGCATAAATTGCCGTGGGCGAAAATCCACCGCCCGCAGACTTGTCGTCCTGGGTCTCTAACAAGCCATCCGCATACATCCGCCGAGCGACGGCCGCAATCTCTTCTGGCGAAGAATCGCCCAGCGCCGGCACCACAAAACTGTAACATCCATACACCATTGCCAACTGCCCAGCCGTTCGCGCGCTATCCGTGGAACACAAGACCGGCAAGTTGGGCCGGCGCTGGGCCAGCGCTCGGGCGGTAGCGCCCGAGCGCGTATTGCAGAGCAGCCCGCTGCTCTGCAACTTCTTCGCCAGCTCGGTCGCTGCCAACGAGATCGCCCGCAGCCTCGATTCTTTTTCGTCCACCTTGAGCTCTTCGCAGGCAAGGTCCAACCTCTCCACCTCAGCGTTTCGCTCAGTATATTCAATAATCCGAGTCATCGCCTGCACAGTTTCNNCGGGAACTTGCCCACGGTCGATTCTTCCGATAGCATAATCGCATCCGCGCCAGAAATCACCGCTGCCGCCACGTTATCCGCTTCCGCCCGGGTCGGCACGGGCGAGTCCACCATCGTCCCCATAGTCTGCGTCGCCACAATCACCGGCTTGCCAAACTTCCGGCAGGCCCGAATCAGTCGGCGCTGGGCCCCTGGAACCGCTTCCAATCCCGCCTCAAACGCCATATCGCCCCGCGCTACCATAACCACATCAGTCGCTTGCACAATTTCTTCAATCGTTGGCACATCCTGCACCGCCTGTTTGGTCTCAATTTTTGCCACAATTTTTACGTCATCGCTATAACCTTTTTCCTGCATGATTCGGCGCAACTGGCGTAGGTCTTCCGCCGTTTGAATAAACGAAATCGCCACATAGTCAAAATCGCGCGACGCGCCAAAATCCAGGTCCCTCATGTCCTTTTCGGTAAAAATATCCCCACCAAAGTCAGTATCTGGCAGATTCAACCCCTTTTTCCGCGCTATAAATCCATCATTCTGCACCTCCACCCGAATAGCAGTATCACTCGGAATATCCACCACACGCGTCCGCACCTTGCCATCAAAAATCCAAATCACCTCGCCAGCCTTCACTTTCGAAGCCAAGTTATATTGCAACGGAATCGTGTCACCCCCGTCGTGCTCAGCATCGCGCAAAGCATAGTCCAGAGTCAAAATCTGCCCCTTGTGCACGTCTTTGTGGTCGTCTTTCACGTCACCCAAGCGAATCTTCGGTCCCTGCAAGTCTTGAATGATCCCTACCGGTCGACCCACCGCAGCGCTCACTGCGCGAATATCCCGCACCTCGCCGTCATGTTCCTCGTGTGTACCATGGCTAAAGTTCAGCCGAAACACATCAACGCCAGCCTCAATCATCACTCGCAGCTTTTCCTGTCCCCAAATTGCCGGCCCTACCGACGCCACAATTTTCGTTCTTTTCATTTTTTACCTCTCGTTTATTTCTATTCTGATTATACCGCTACCAGTTTACAAAATCAAGCGCATTTGCTATAATCCACTATGTATCTTTAAATGATCAATTCGCATACATTTTTCACTTCAGATTTCTATACTCTGCTCGGAAGACGATGAGAGGTGAATTTCTCTCCGTAGGAGAGAAAGAGGAGAAACATCTCCTTGCAGCCTCGTCTTCAGAGTAGATGTATAGGAAGCTGAAGAAAAATGTATGCGAATTGACGAGGTCTCATCGTCTAACGGTTAGGACACCAGGTTTTCATCCTGGCAATCCGGGTTCGATTCCCGGTGAGATCACCATATGTCCCTTTTTGTTGTATGTCAAAGGGCGGATCTATCAAAACCGTTTTATAAAGCTTTCTTTTGAATACCATAGTTTCTCCTTTCGCTGATGCGCGTTATTTGGCACCAGTAAACAACAAAATTACTTGCACTTTAATACAAAATGTGATATAGTTTAGGAACGATTGGACATGTTGTATCTGAGGTCAATGCATGGTTAAGGGGCTGTAAAAAACGCCCTGGTAAAGTTGAAGGGATTTGTTGCCCTCGCTGGGCAGTAAGCTACGAAGTAGCTGCGGCTTGCTGCCTAGTGAGGCCAGTTGTTAGTCGTGGTTGCCATCGGACCCCTTGATAATGGCCCAGGTGTCATCGTCTAGCTTTTGGAGGATGGCTTTTTCGACGCCACCGCCTTCACCGGGATACCCGAAGAATTCGTCATAGCGGCGTTTTTTCATTCGCTTCATATCCCACGCCGCAAGAGCGTAGATAACAACGAATACAAGGAATAAATAAATAATGAGCAAAGTGTTCACCTCCTTTCGGGTGCTCACGCTGTTGTGATTTAGGAGACGAGGGATTAATCCCAATCGTCCCAGTTGCTCCAGTCGTCGGAATTGTCGACATGATGTTCGGTGCTACTTACGGCAGCCTCGGAAGGCTTGTCGTTGACGGGAGTGATGGCTTCACGGATTAATTGAAGTACTGTTTCGTCGTAATCCCGTTTCATGGTGGCTAATTCGCGGTCAGGGTTTGTCTTGGTAGCCTCGTAGTATTCCTGGCGACGTCGGGTTTTCTTTGTACTTCCCGGAAGGCCTAATATTGAGGAAAGGCTCTTACCGGACAGTAAGCCGATAGCAATACAGCCACCGACGATAACAATGGCGATAATAAGGAGTATGGTTGCCGGCGACATTGCACTGGCGATGCTTTGGGCGAGTTGTTCGGACATGATTAATACCTCCCCGCACGGTAAGCCGCCTTCACCGCATAAACGTCAACGATAGCTTTTAGCCGCTTTGAGGCGTTAGGGACAATTCCACTCAGGTAGCCTTCTAATGAAGAGAGGGCTGCGGTGTTCATCATAGCCGATTGGACGAGACGCGCTCTGTCGTTCTCTTCGGCAATGGTCGCTTCAACGCGCATCCGCTTTATAGGGTTGCGGCTGGTTGAAACGGGCGACATGACGGCTGGGCGGCGGATGGTGGTAAGTTCAATTGACTTCTTAGCCTTGCCGGAGTCGTCATAGTGTTCGGTTATGCTTGGGTAATCCATAGGGTTACCTCCTGGTTAGATTTTTCCGGCTTGATCGGGGCCGGTGATTATGTCGACATGAAAAGCATACCATGAAAATCCTGCTTACGAACCACAGATGGAGAATATCGGATTTTAACGGAAAATATCGGAAACCAATAAGGAGCAGCTATGGGACAAATAGAGGAGGACATCAAGGACTTAAAGAAAGACTTGATGATGCTACGCGATGGCTATGGGTGCTTGAGCAATATGGGCTCAAATGATTATTTTACAACCTTCCTTGAATGCGACATGGATCAAGATGAACATAACGCATCGATACTATTGACGCTTATTACGGTGCTTATGCCCAATAAAGAGGGAGAGACGTTGCTCGCCGCGTTAAACCTATTGCAAGGCTATGACTACGAATCGCCGGATGAACGAAGGCTGCAATATTATTTTGATAGCACGCATAACCCGAAAAAAGAAATGAAATCTGATACTTTGTACAGACGTGAAAATAAAACCATACAGATTCTTACCGAAAAGCTGATTGACTACAAGAGATCTAAAAAATTAAAGGATATTGTCTCTCGCGCGTCCCGTAAGCTAGTTTTACACAAACCGAGGTTCATCAATAATGTCGCGAGATCAGCGGTAGTCGCCGATACTCCTTTAGAACAAGGCACGGCTGAGGTACTCTGTGCAAAGGAGATTGAACCTCAAGATGGGGATTCACATCATATTTGTCGTAATGTCGCACCTCACTATAATGCTGAAATCTTTATCGGCAGAGAGAAAGAGATCGCACAAATTTATGATGGATTTGCAAATCAAGGTCTACGAATCCAAACGATATCCGGAATGCCTGGTGTGGGTAAAACCCAATTAGCCTTAAGCTATATATCTAAACATGATGAGGGGTATGATACCATATGGTGGATAACAGCAGATACTATCGACAGTATTAATTTTGCTATACGAGAGTTTATCAATCAGATGGGGCTTGTCGCAGAGGCAAGCAGTCAACTGTCACCTTATTCGGTTTTTCGAGAATGGTTCGAAAATCACAAAAAGTGGTTGCTTGTTTTCGACAATGTTGAAGACTATGCCTCAATTAAACCCTGTATTCCGCAGAATAATTTTGGTCACATATTAACGACCTCACAATTGCAAGAGAACTATCTCGGAAAGAAGATTGATATTGATGTATTTGATGAGGATACAGCCGCAGCCTTTCTCCAAAGACGAACGGAATCCATTGATCAAGCAAATGCAAAAAAGCTGGCTGTTCGATTGGGGTGTCTTCCCTTGGCGCTTGAATACTCGGCTGCATATATAAGCACGACGCCCAATATGAGTTTTACGCAGTATAGACAGAAGTTAAATGAAGCCGGTTCAAGGGTCTTAGATAAAAAAGCTGTGACACCGTCCGACTATAAATTCACTATTCGCGAGACATTTAACATGACTTTCAAAAAAATGCACAAAGATGCTGAAGACAGTCTTGTAAAGCAGAGCGCTTTACAGTTCGTCAATCTTTGCGCCTCTATTGCTCCTGAAGGCATAGACGTATTTTTCTGGAAACAATACAACGATTATTTGCCAGAACCGCTTAAGACAGTTATCACTGACGATATAGATATTGACGAGCTTCAATGGGAATTGTTACGATATTCGCTTTTTAGCCAGAATAACGGATTGTTTTCTATGCATAGACTTTTGCATGAAATTATTGGCGATAATCCGGACTACGATGAAGGGACTTGGTTCTCTGTTGTCAATAGTACATTTATGCATATTCAGTCAAAGCTGGAAGAAGGGGCGCTTAAGATTAATGAAAGCGAGCTAGTTCAGATTTCCTTTCATGCAAAAGTTGTTGAGGCGTCCAAAGCCTGTAAATTTGTAGGGGCATTTCGTGATGGCATTATCGACGAGCAAACCTATTGTAATTGTGCTTTGCAGGCATTTAAAAACGCTATTTTTTGGTCTAATATCTTCTATAAAAAAGAAGAATCAAAATCTAAAGCATCGTATTTAGATGACCTCTTAGGTGTCGGTCTTGATGACTTTTACACTTATATGCTAATGTCGATTTGCATTCTAGTAGCTCGCGCCAATAGTATGTTTTGCAATGACTATACATGCTTACATAACACCTACAAAGATGATGATTTGAAGCGATTTGAAGAAAAAGTCGGTAATGATGAAATAATGTTTTTTATCACACTGACCTTTATTTTGTGTATGTCATACCGCCACAAAGAGCAAGGTGACATCGATTCATCAAAAGAATGGCTCTGCCATGCGGACTCATGCATCTCTTTTGCTGAGATGTACTATCGGAAGCTCCCGCCAGTAATTAAACTTGGCAAAAAATATGATAAAATAAGTGGCAGTTATGTATACTACAATTTCGTTGACTACTTAAAAAGATACAAAGATGATATAAGCGCTCACTTACTCGATGGGCAGCGCAAGGATAATATAAAAACGGTTTCATATGTATTTCCTGGTTTTGCAATAGGTCCGGACCAACGTTCCAACGCCAGATGTCCATAGGAAATATAAGCCGCCTCTGCGTATGCTTTGGCGGCCAATAATCGCTTACATTAATAATTGAGTCAAGCAAAAGCTTAGAATTTATTGTCTGACAATGATTACAAGTAGTCTGCATTTGTTCGCGTATACATCATCAAGTGCGTTTACATTGCTCCAGTATTTTACATCCCCTGAAATTTGGATTATTATCAAGGTCGAGATACTGCAATATCCGCAAGCAAAAAGGGTCTAGGGTAGGGCCCGAACCATCTACCGACGAGGCTAAAGACAAAGCCATCGTCATGAATAGCTTCCCATCTTTAGGCCCTAACCCAATCGTCTCAACCCCGTACGTTATTGTGTCCGGGATAGCAAATGCCAAGTTTCCTGCTCGGTTTTCATTGANNCATTGATCCAGTTCAGCTTTTCGGCTAAACTGATAATCGAGCACAAATTAAACCAATCGTCAACTCTCCGCCGCGCCCAACCAATAAACCAAGATAGTTCGTCTCGATCAATCTCGTCCGGTTCCTCTTTTATGTCGTAGCCTAGTTGAAAGTCAAACCGCGTAATTCGCTCAAGTTTTACTTTCTTCTCGTCTTGCCAAAAAAGCGCGAGCGAACCTACGTAGGTCTGCTTTAAACCTTTGTCTTTAATTCTGGCTACGTAGCCAAGTGCGCGCTCAATGCTTTGGACGTGTACTCCAAGGCCCCTATAGCACTTGGACTTAGCTGCGGTAAAGTCGGGATACCCATTAGGATCATGGTATTTTACTGTTACCATCGATGATATCTCCCTTCGGAAATGTATTTCCTGCGGGAGACGGAACGCCGACCGCAGGGAGGGTGGCTCGAAATGGATTGAGCGACCTTCTCTGCGGTCGGAATAGTATGCATATTAAGGTTCTACGTTAAAACGTATATATTTGTAGAGGAAAAGATCCTCCAACACGACTAATTGTAGCATATGACGTTATAATTGTCAATATCGCATATGAAAACCTGTGGAAAACAGTTGATGTACCTCTGTTATTTTTTGGATTTCATATAGCGACTATATGCAAAAGCAAAGGTTTTAACCCTTTTTTCTCCACGTTAGTGTTTTATCGTAAAGCGTTCTAACGCTAAAACCACATAATTTAGCTGCTTGTTCGGAAGATAGCTCTTTTTTGCGCCATTGATGGTATATGTTTTCAAAGTTATCCGGTAGACTCACGGCCCTCCTGCCGAACACCACACCTTTTGCTTTAGCTGCCGCTATGCCCTCAGCTTGCCTCTCAAGGATGTTCTCGCGTTCCAGCTGGGCTGTAAATGAAAGAACTTGCAGGACAAGGTCGGCTATAAAGGTGCCGAGCAGGTCTTTGCAGTAAGTGGTGTCCAGCATCGGCATATCCAGAACCTTTATGTCCACACCTTTTTCCCGTGTTAAAAAGCGCCATTGCTCTTTTACCTCGCTATAATCCCGACCCAGCCGGTCGATGGATTTTATGTAGAGTAGGTCACCTGGACGAAGTCTTCTTACCATTCGCTTATATTTCGGACGGTCAAAATTCTTACCGGATTTCTTGTCTATATACACATTACTCTGTGGAATACCATACGACTCAAGGGCAATTAGCTGCCGATCTGAGTTCTGTTCCTTCATTGAAACCCTGATGTAGCCAAATATCTCCGNNTTGGCGTAACATTTTTCTGCTTTTTACCATTTCTTATCCTTCTTTCACACGTTTTACCTTATTTTATCGGATATAGGTGTGCTAGAAATGAAAGATGGGCAGCATGAAAGATAAATCGAAAAAATTAAAAAAATAACTTGCAATCATCAAATGCTTGTGGTATTATGTTTAAAACATCGCGTTATAAAATAAATCATACTTTCTTGCAAGGGGTGATTTAGTTGAAACAGACATATAAAAAAGCCGCATTTCATGGAAATACGGCGGTAAAACGTACCGTGCACTATATTATACTTTTTTGCAAGGGATGATTTATAACTCATATTTGCATTGTATAGTAAATATTAATAATACAACAGAGGTGGTTAAGTGAATATAATTGATTCATCAACACTTGTCAATGATCGCAGAAGCTCGCCGTTATGGGAAGAATGTAGGTCGAAAATTAACTATTACGTAGCCCTTGGCGAGAAAAATAACGTGGACCCGTTAATTCTCGCCGCGCGGGATGTACCGCAAGTGGCGGATTTTGTGAAATTGTTTGCTGGCGGACGAAGTTGGGAAGCTATATCCGGAACCTATTATGCCGATGGCGGAGGAAATGCCAACACAAAGATTCTACCAACTGGATATTTCGGCACGTCGTTGGCAGAGNNAATTACAAAGTGTTCGCTCGCCATACCGCCGCAACTGTGTTTGTTCAAGCGCGCAGAGATATTTTTTATGAGATTTTGGTAGGATATTTTAAAAGGAACATGAACGTATTATCTCTCGGCTCTGGCTCTGCTATAGTAGAACTGTCAGCATACAAAGATGCTGGGTCTGGAACTCTGCTCGGTGTTGATGTCGACCCTGAAGCCACAGAGAAAGCAAGACAAAACGCAAAGATTCTCGGTTTGGACGCTTCTCTAACTACTGCCAACGCTTTAGATTATAAAGTGGAGAAAGATGAGTTTGATTATATCGTGAGCGTCGGGTTTTTGGGAAACTACGTGCCCAGACCTGTTTTAGATGAGAAGATTAAGAATCTGCAGGCTGCAGCGAAATCTGGAGTACTGATAGACCTTTTATATACCAACGAACAAGAGGAGGATTTCGTGAATATGCTAAACAAGATTCTTCACATACCGATTAATCAGGCTGACAAACCCAGTCTGCAACTATACCCAAAAGATGAAGTTTATGAATTAGTCGAACGTCTGAATCCCAAAGCGACAGTTTGGGATTATCACTACGGATGTGTCGCCGAATTATAGCACGATGGAACATCCGTGCATAAATGATTATTAGCAATCAGATAAAAAACCATAGGAGAACACATGCAGGGATGATATCCAATAAATTTGTGGAAAACAATAGTAATCTGAATCATATCGACAGCTCTATATTGGTCCGCGAAAGAAAAGCTTCGCAAAAGTGGAAATGGGCCAACAGTATTATCGAAGATGCCCTGAACGCTAAGGAGTTATCGGACGACCCACTCGCCGGAATCAAACGCATGATGTCTCTGGTTACGGGCGAGAAGGATGTGAGCTGGTTCCGTCTTCCAGATTGGCAAAAACTAGATGCCCTTTATGCATCAGACAACAATAGCCCATTATACGATGACGTCCGCCAATTGCTGGAGTTTAATGAACATGCTAATTTCAACTCCTCGGGAGCTACCTTCCATAGTAGGCGTAATATAACGTACCAACTACTTAAGGACAGATTCGCGACAGGCGTTCAAGCTGTTTCAATAGGGTCAGGGAGCGCATCGGTAGAATTGCAGGCATTAAAAGACTCAGGAAGCCAAAAAGCTCGACTTATTTGTATTGATCTTTCCAAGGAAGCGCTTGACGCCGCTAAACGGCACGCAGCCTACCTCGGCATTTCCGGACAGGTTGTATACCGCAAGGAAGATGCATTTGCGCCAAACTGGAGCCTCACTGAAGAATTTGACTTAGCCGTCAGCGTTGGGTTTGCTATGAACTATCTAAAAGATAAGCTGATGGTTAATTTGTTGTCCAAACTGACTGTATGCCAATAAATAATAACCGATGTAATCTACTCAAACACTGAGCTTATTACATATGTTGGTAAGGTGTTATTGTGGCCAATTGCCTCCCAGAGGGAGGATGGACAGGGCCTTAAGACATATGAGATAACAAAGTTAAGGGATTATATTCCATCGGGATGGGGCGCTACGCTGTATGATTATGTGTACGGCGGCGTGCTCTTAATGGAAAGGGCGGTGAACCGGCATTAAACGATAGATTGCACATTGTTCAGTTAAAAGCTACTACCCTAAAGGAGGATGTACACGATGAAAGATGCCGTAAAGAAACTTGCTGCCTTGATGATGACTATAGCTCTCATCGTTGGCCTGTCCGCAACCGCTACCGCCACAGAACCTGATTATGAGGTTCCGCCGCCAATCGCCTCAAATTTTCGCTGGTCAACGGAAAATCCAGGCGAATTCTCATTTGACGTCCGAGCTACGCTAACCGACCTGTCGAATTACTTTTCCATTGATAATGAACGGATAGATTTTGTAAACGGTTACGAATACTTCAACATTGACATCATGAGAGATGGCGAGCGCATTGGTATTATTTCCGAGGGTTTCCATACTAACAGCGAACCATACGTGTTTACAAGTCGTATAACGGACGCAATCCCTCCTCACTATGTATTGGAGGGAGAGGCATCCATAGCGCTTGAACCCGGCGACTACACCCTTGAAGTAAATTTCGAAGGCATCCAAAGCCCAGTCTATACTTTCCCGCCGAGCCCTGCCGTTGCCGATGAGAATAAATCGGCTGAGGATGAGTTGGATGGAGTCGCCTCCGTTACTGTCACTTATAACGGCGAAGCTATCAACTTTACTCAGCCGCCGGTTGAGAGAAACGGGTACTTATTTTATCCGTTAGAAGATGTCTTCCAAACTTTTATCGGCGGCCACGGCTGGGACGGCGAGAATTACGTCGTTTCCGGTCAACTTAACGGAAATGTTGTGGAAATACCACTGCGTGATTTAGCGTATTGGATCAACGGAACTAAGTTCTAAGGCTTGCCGGAACTGGTTCCTTTTGTGGAAAACGAGCGAACATATGTTTATATTGACTATATAACGGAGGGTTTGGGGTTAATCGGTGCCTGGAATAACACGACCCGCACTTTGGCGATAACCAACCCGACTGCACATGAGCCGCAGGAACAACCTGACGCCGTATCTGCGGAACCTTTAGTCACGGCTCCTATTTTTCCAGAAACTGAACCCGACGATCTTGTTCAAATCGATGGTGCTGTATATATCCCAATCCCGGAAACTACAAATGAACTTGTACTATTCGGCGCTGGAAACTGGATGTTTACATTAACCTCGTATGGGTTGGGAGTTCCTGTACCGGATTGGGAGTTGTTCTTCTACGAAGGCGGAGGTCTTGGGTTTCTTGAGCCAGTCATCCTTACTAATATGTCGACAGGGTTTGAATCGGAGTTTCCGGGGGAGTCGCTGCTTCCTATCCCCGACCAATCAACCCAGGATATGTATTTGGGCGTGTTCGATTTAGAGGGAAATGCTCTTTTAGTGCTCAATATGTCATCCGCTGAAATGTACCCAAACGCTCTCGGCTTTTATAAAAGTTCTGATTATGGGCTAGGATTAAGCTCAAATACAATGGTTAAACACCATATGGTAAACGAACTAAGTGAAATGCACCTTGAGCCCTAATAGGCAAGCAGTTTGGCTGACGCTTGGCTGTATGCCTATGCCAGCAATACCCAATAACACGATGATCGTAAACGACGCTATGAGAGTCAACGATGTTTTTTCGGAAAGGCAACGACGCGTGACTACTCTCGCAGGCCGCAAGCCTTTCGGAAAAGTAATGTATGTGCCCTCGCCCGTCCGCAGGCAATGCGCTGGGTGAGCGATAATCTCGCTTTGAAAATGGCTACATTATACTTGGCCGCGCAAGACTATCTGGTAGAAATCGGCGTTCCGACGCAGTTAATGGAAATTGCCTACGAGCTGTTCGGTCGAATTAAAGGTAAACCTTTAACGCCAAAACTACTTGAGTCCGTCTTGTTTGCCGCAGCCCCTTGGCACATGCGTGCCGCGCGAGTCTTTAGACTGTTTGAAGAAGAGTTTAAGAATAACCGGAATGTTGTGTCTTACGGTAGCGGCGCCGGTCTCATGGAGATTCTAGCTCTCGTAGCTTCGGGCAACCATACGGTTAAGCTATCCTTAATCGACAACGATGCATTCGGTATCGGCCTCGCGCGAAGGCTCGTAGAATCACTCAACGAGCATGGATACGATATCCGTAGCCAAGTGACTACCCTTGTCGCCGACATTCACAAGTGCGACTTACCAGAAGGAACCGACACAGTAGCTTCAATCGGATTGCTCCACAACTACTTTCCAATGAATACGGCAAACGAACTCATGAGTAAGTGGTTTGCGGCTGGCGCAGTCAAGGTCCTAACGGATATTTATTACTACCCAGAAAGTGCCGAGAACGGCGACAACGACGCCATTGCGCGTGCTAAATTCGTTAAGAACGTTTTGAGTTGGAAGTTCGGGCCTCCAAACGGCTTACTCTTCTGCGACGCAAACACCTTCTTCGACGCGTTACCAGGTCACAAAGTTGAATTATACGACCACAGTTTAAATGCGACATGTGTCGTGCACAAGAAGCTTTGTTAATATGCGCACAGCCTTTGACCTCTTTCCACAATTCGCATCGGCGGAGATTTCGAAGTCAAAATGCGCGAACTGCGGCAGGGTCATAGGTATCTTTTTGGCGTTTAAAATTCATGTAGAAAGCCCATTGAATCCCCTTCGTCAAAAGGTGCAAAGCTTGCACTATTGAATTATCAGTGATGATATATCCAACCTGACGTCTGTTGCCATATCAGAAATAACAGAAAAGAAGCCTTGAACCAACCCATGGCTTCTTTTTTCGCACAAAGTCAATATCCCCACCACAAACCCCAAATTATCCCCAATCTGCCCCCATTTTTTGTACAAAAAAACACTTCATTTTACAGAGGTAGTTTCGCTCAACACTTCCGGAAGTGCAACGCACAATCTCCCATCCTAACCGCATCCCAACCGCACCCTAACCCCACCCCACTAATCACCCCTCGCAAACTCAAAATACGGCGCAAAATCTTCGTTCTCTGCCGGCATGCGATACGCAACCTCCCAGCCCGCCTCCCCATACAGCCCCGCAAACCCCAGCCAGTTCCTATCCACCACATCCTCTGCCGTATATCTCCCGTCCGTCTTTGCCACAAATCGTTCGCACACCACTTTCTGCGTCAACCTAGCTTTTCCCTCGGCCGTCACGCACTCAACCAGCAACTCATTCACAGCTTCGAGCATCTCGCCCGGTATCGTCTCCTGCTGCTTTTCTATCACCCCCTCCGGCGTAATTGGTTTTACTGCCATCTCAATTTACCTCCTCGGCCGCCAGATATTCTAAAACCCTCAACAGCATCATCGGCAACCAAAAAACGACACCGCAAGGTGTCAAATCCAATTCGTAAACCAACAGTCGTCAATCTACTTATGCGGTGCCGTTTTTCCAACGACTGTCCGCAATAATACGTCGATGGTTTACCATATTGAATTTGACTCTTTTATTATACGCCAACCGCCCCAAATCCGCAAGGCTATTTCAGCGATATCATTTCAATAAATCCCCCTACCTGCCATTGCCCCTATCGCCCTTCAACCGCTCAATCTCCGCCAACAGGTAGCGCACAATGTCGTTATACCGCAACCATCTTTTCAAATCCGCCGGCACCTCGCCCAACTCCTCAATCAACACCTTGTCCCTTTCCGTCAACGCACAATCAAACTCGATTTCCTCAATCTCGACCTCATCATACCCCAAAGCCTTCAATACCCTAATAAACTCCCTATTACCTTCCATATTTCTCCAATCCCGCCGAATAATATGATTCGCTCGCCCGCCGCTCGGCAACAAAAAACGACACCGCAAGGTGTCTAGTCCAATTCGTAAACCAACAGTCGTCAATCTACTTATGCGGTGCCGTTTTTCNNAGGCTTACATATCACTGAACTAGACTTCTCTATTATACACCATAAATACTAATTTAGCTATTTTTACGAACCAAACCGTCAACACATGTTGCACAATTGGTCAAAGTCATATATAATTAGCAAGATATGCCAAACAACTCAGCGGATAAAAACCAAACCATAGCCCCCCAAACCAGCGACATTTTTGCTGCCGGGGCAATCAAAGTCCGTGGCGCCCGCGCCCATAACCTCAAAAACATCGACGTTGACATCCCCCGCGACAAACTTGTTATCATCACCGGCCTCTCCGGCTCC